>NZ_VZZR01000124.1:0-16706 GCF_009650555.1 Pseudomonas sp. EMN2 | reverse complement strand
CTTGCTGTCAACCGCCTTGCTGAAGATTTTTACGAAGCTGCTTCTTTCAAAACACCTTCAACTTCAACAACTTACTGCCTTTCCCGCTGCGAGCGTCTCGCTGCGGGAGGCGAATAATACAGTATTGAATTGGGCCGTCAACCCCACCAGGTAATTAATTTCCTGGCGAGCTCCCCGCGCTCACTCCAGGAGCTTCCTAAGCCCCCACAAGGCATTACCCTACATAAGCTAATGCCCAACCCTTTCAGGATGACCCCCCCATGCCGCTGACCCACCGCCCAGTTCAAACCACCGACATCCCCGCCATCTGCTGCTTCCCCCAAGGCCAGGACGAACTGTTCTACATGTTCCCAAAAGCCACCTACCCGTTGACGCCCGCTCAACTGACCGAAGCCATCGCCCTGCGCAGCGGTTCGACAGTGATCGAGGAAGACGGCGTTCTACTGGGTTTTGCGAACTTCTATAAAGCAGAACAAGGCGGGATTTGTGCGCTCGGTAACGTGGTGATCGCTCCCGCTGCACGCGGCAAGGGCGTGGCACGCTATCTGGTGCAGTGCATGATCACACTGGCCCGCGAGCAGTTCGCCGCACGAGAAGTCTGGGTGTCTTGCTTCAACCACAACACTGCCGGTTTGTTGCTCTATCCACAGCTTGGGTTCACACCCTTCCATATAGAAGAACGCCGGGCACCGGATCGCAGCAGGGTTGCACTGATACAGATGAAACAAGTGCTGAGCTGATTGCGTGCGTCAGCGGCCCGCCGCCGCAAACGCCTGCAGCTGTGGAT
This sequence comes from Pseudomonas sp. EMN2, assembly GCF_009650555.1. NCBI lineage: Bacteria > Pseudomonadati > Pseudomonadota > Gammaproteobacteria > Pseudomonadales > Pseudomonadaceae > Pseudomonas > Pseudomonas sp. EMN2. The sequence goes on along the minus strand of NZ_VZZR01000124.1, from coordinate 15,919 downwards.
AAAACACCCGAAAATCCGCCAGCAGCGGCTCGTACAGTCTCTCCAGTTCCTGCATGACGCCCTGCAGCCCTTCCGGCCGGGATAAGCGCCGGCCGATACCGCTGAACACTTGCTCCAGCGTGGCGAAGTCACCATAGGCCCCCAGCCAATCGTCCGCCGCCATGAACGGCGCAATCCGCGCCAACCGCCCCGGCAGCTGCGGCTCTGCCAACAGCACACGGTAGAAGTCGCCGGTGAACTGCGCCAACGGCTGGTCGGCATACTCCTCCCAGTGCCGCGCCAGGCAGTGGTCGAAAAATACATCCAGGACGATCCCGGCATAACGCCTGCGCTCACGCGGGAAGCGCGCCAGCGCGGCCAACACCAACGGGTGGCTGTCGGTGTAGCTGTCGATCTGCCGGTGCAAGCGGATCGCGGCTTCCAGCTCTGGTGGAAAGCGGCCTTCCAGCGCGCCTTTGACGAAATCGCCATACAGGCTGCCGAGCAGTTGTTGCGGCGCCGGGCCGCCGAGGTGCAAGTGTGCGAGGTAATTCATGGCCGCAGTCTAGCACCGCGCCAACCTATATCGTCATAACCCGATATAGCGATTCTCGATCAGCTCAGAAGCTTTTCATATTTGTATATCGCGAAATACCGATTTATATTTCGCTCCATCGCGATATACCGCTATACACCACGAGCCTATCCATGCCACTCGATCTCGACGAAATAATAAAAGCCCTGTCCCACCCGGTACGGCGAGAAATCCTCAGCTGGCTGAAGGACCCGGCCGCGCAGTTCCCCGACCAGCATCACAGCACCGAGCACGGTGTGTGTGCCGGGCAGATCGATCAACGCTGCGGCCTGTCGCAGTCGACCGTCTCGGCCCACCTGGCGACCCTGCAACGCGCCGGCCTGATCAGCAGCCAGAAGATCGGCCAATGGCACTTCTTCAAACGCAACGAGGCCACCATCCAGGCGTTCCTCGCGCAGATGAGCCAAGAGCTCTGACAAGGACCTTGCAATGCCCCTTTCCTTATTGATCCTGGCGCTCAGCGCCTTCGCCATCGGCACCACCGAGTTCGTCATCATGGGCCTGCTGCCCGATGTCGCGCAGGACCTGGGGGTCAGCATCCCCGGTGCCGGCTGGCTGGTGACCGGCTACGCCCTGGGCGTGGCCATCGGCGCGCCGTTCATGGCCCTGGCCACCGCCCGCCTGCCACGCAAGGCCGCGCTGGTGGCGCTGATGGGCGTATTCATCATTGGCAACCTGCTGTGCGCGGTGGCCGCCGACTACAACCTGCTGATGTTCGCCCGGGTGGTCACCGCGTTGTGCCACGGCGCGTTCTTCGGCATCGGCTCGGTGGTGGCGGCCAGCCTGGTGCCAGCCAACCGCCGCGCCTCGGCCGTCGCGCTGATGTTCACCGGCCTTACCCTCGCCAACGTACTGGGTGTGCCGCTGGGCACTGCGCTGGGCCAAGTCGCCGGCTGGCGTTCGACATTCTGGGCGGTGACCGGCATCGGCGTGGTCGCACTGATCGGCCTGTTGCGTTTCCTGCCAAGCCAGACCGAAGAGCAGAGCGTGAACATGCGCGCCGAACTGGCTGCGCTCAAAGGCGCCGGCATCTGGCTGTCGCTGAGCATGACCGTGCTGTTTTCGGCGTCGATGTTCGCCCTGTTCACCTACGTCGCGCCGCTGCTCGGTGATGTCACTGGCGTGTCGCCACGTGGCGTGACCTGGACCCTGCTGTTGATCGGCCTGGGCCTGACCCTGGGCAATATCGTCGGCGGCAAGCTCGCCGACCGGCGCCTGGGCGCCACTTTGATGGGCGTGTTCACCACCATGGCCGTGGTGTCCACCGCGCTGAGCTGGACCAGCACGGCGCTGGTGCCCGCCGAGATAACCCTGTTCCTCTGGGCCACCGCCGCCTTCGCCGCCGTACCGGCACTGCAGGTCAACGTGGTCACCTACGGCAAGGCCGCCCCTAACCTGGTATCGACCCTCAATATCGGCGCGTTCAACCTGGGCAACGCCCTGGGCGCCTGGGTAGGCGGCAGCGTCATCGCCCACGGTTTCGGCCTGACCCGTGTGCCGCTGGCTGCGGCGGCCCTGGCCGTGCTGGCACTGATCGTCACCCTGATCACTTTCAACCAGCGCGGCAGCGACGCCGAACTGGCCACGGTTTCCAATTGATAGCTGCGAGGCAATCGGTATGACCACGCTGTTCGATCCAATCACACTGGGCGACCTGGAACTGCCCAACCGCATCATCATGGCCCCGCTGACCCGTTGCCGTGCCGATGAAGGCCGGGTACCCAACGCACTGATGGCCGAGTACTACGTGCAACGCGCCAGCGCCGGGCTGATCCTCAGCGAAGCAACCTCCGTCACCCCGATGGGGGTCGGCTACCCCGACACCCCAGGCATCTGGAACGACGAGCAGGTACGCGGCTGGCACAACGTCACCAAGGCCATCCATGCCGCCGGCGGGCGCATCTTCCTGCAGCTGTGGCACGTCGGGCGCATTTCCCACCCGTCGTACCTGAACGGCGAGCTGCCGGTAGCCCCCAGCGCCATCCAGCCCAAGGGCCACGTGAGCCTGGTGCGCCCGCTCAGCAACTACCCCACCCCGCGCGCCCTGGAAACCGAAGAGATCGCCGACATCGTCGAGGCCTACCGCAGCGCTGCCGAAAACGCCAAGGCCGCGGGTTTCGACGGCGTGGAGATCCATGGCGCCAATGGCTACCTGCTCGACCAGTTCCTGCAGAGCAGCACCAACCAGCGCACCGACCGCTACGGCGGCTCGCTGGAAAGCCGTGCACGCCTGCTGCTGGAGGTGACCGATGCTGCCATCGAGGTGTGGGGAGCCGGCCGCGTCGGCGTACACCTGGCACCGCGCGCCGATGCCCACGACATGGGCGACGCCGACCGCGCCGAGACCTTCACCTACGTGGCCCGGGAACTGGGCAAGCGTGGTATCGCGTTCATCTGTTCACGGGAAAAGGAAGCCGACGACAGTATTGGCCTGCTTATAAAGGATGCGTTCGGCGGACCGTACATCGTCAACGAACGCTTCGACAAAGCCAGCGCCAATGCCGCCCTGGCCAGCGGCAAGGCCGATGCGGTGGCCTTTGGCATCCCGTTCATCGCCAACCCCGACCTCCCGGCACGGCTGGCGGCCGATGCGCCGCTCAATGCGCCGCATCCGGAAACCTTCTATGGCAAGGGGCCGGTGGGGTACATCGATTACCCGCGGCTCTGATAAAAAGAGAGCGCCGATTGGCGCTCTTCTTTTTTACCGAGCTGCTCAGCGCTTCTTGCCTCCGAGCAACGACCCCATCAACCCTCGCACCAACTGCCGCCCCAGCTGGTTGGCCGCCTGGCGCACCGCCGACTTGATCGCCTGCCCGGCCGCGCTCTGCAGAAACTCGCCGGCCTTGTCGGCCAGGCTTTCCTCATCGGCCTTGGGCTGGGGCGCAGGCTCCAGTGGCGCGCCTTTGCGCTGCAGGAGCATTTCATAGGCCGACTCGCGGTCGATCGGTTTGTCGTAACGGCCCAGCAATGGCGACGCCGCGATCAACGCGCTGCGCTCGGCCGCGCTCAACGGCCCGATCCGCGACTGCGGCGGAGCAATCAGCACCCGCTGGACCATGGCCGGTGTGCCCTTTTCTTCCAAGGTGCCCACCAGCGCCTCACCGATACCCAGTTCGGTCAGCACCGTCAGGCTGTCGAAGGCAGGGTTGGGGCGGAAGCCATCGGCCACGGCGCGCAATGATTTCTGCTCCTTGGCGGTGAACGCCCGCAGGCCGTGCTGGATACGCAACCCCAACTGGGCCAGCACGGTATCCGGGAGGTCGCCGGGCGACTGGGTGACGAAATAAACCCCCACGCCTTTGGAGCGGATCAGCCGCACCACTTGCTCCAGGCGGTCCTGCAACGCCTTTGGCGTATCGTTGAACAGCAAGTGGGCTTCATCGAAGAACAGCGCCAGCACCGGCTTGTCGGCATCACCGCGCTCGGGCAGTTGCTCGAACAGCTCGGCGAGCAGCCAAAGCAGGAAAGTCGCATAGACCTTGGGCGCCTCATGCACCAGGCGGCTGGCGTCGAGCAGATGGATGCGGCCACGGCCGTCGCTACCCGGGTGCAGCAAGTCCTCCAGTTGCAGCGCTGGCTCGCCGAACAGCGCCTCGGCGCCCTGCTGCTCCAGGGTGGCCAGGCGGCGCAGCAGGGCCTAGGTCGAGGCACTGGTCATCAGCGCGCTGTCCTCGCCGAGCAGTTGCGGGTTGTCCTTCAAGTGCGCCAACAAGGCCTTGAGGTCCTTGAGGTCGAGCAACAACAGCCCCTCACGGTCAGCCACCTTGAACGCCGCATACAAGGCCGCCTGCTGGCTGTCGGTAAGCTCCAGCAGGTTGCCCAGCAGCAAGGGGCCCATTTCACTCAGGGTGGTACGCAACGGGTGCCCCGACTGGCCGGCGATATCCCACAAGGTGACCGGGTAGGCCTGCGGGCGATGATTCAGCCAAGGCATCCCGGCGATGCGCTCGGCCACCTTGCCCTGCGGCGTGCCGGCCGCGCCCAGGCCACACAGGTCGCCCTTCACATCGGCGGCGAACACTGCCACACCGGCATCGCTGAACAGCTCGGCCAGATGCTGCAAGGTGACGGTCTTGCCGGTCCCTGTGGCACCCGCCACCAGCCCGTGGCGATTGGCCAGGCGCATGGCCTGGGACACCGGCTGGCCGTCAGGGCCAGCGCCTACAAGCATTTGAAAAGAATCCGGCATCTTGTTCATCCTTTGCTCAAGTTCTGCGTGGTAACGGCCGATATTTCAAAATGATTCCAAACAGAAAGACAGTTACAACCCGAAAAGGCCCCCCGGGACCTGTTGCACTGTTTTCCCACCGTGCTTTGTGCGAACGACCCGATAAAAAAACCTTAGCGGACGCGATCACGTCATGAATAAAAGCCTTCGTTTCAGCCACAAGATTCTTATGGCGGCATCACTCATCGTGATCCTCGCCTTCAGCCTGTTCACCCTGTACAACGACTACCTCCAGCGTAATGCCATTCGCGAGAACCTGGAGAATTACCTGGCCGAGATGGGCGAATCCACGTCCACCAACATCCGCAACCTGTTCGAGGGCCGCATCAAGCTGGTCGAGAACGTTGCCCAGAACCTTGCCCAGTACCCACAGAACATCGGCACCCTGCTGGGCCAGAATGCCCTCACTTCCAGCTTTCTGACCATCTACCTCGGCCAGCCCGACGGCACCTTCACCGTGCGCCCGGACACCAAGATGCCCGATGGCTACGACCCTCGCGTGCGCCCCTGGTACAAGGATGGCATGAACGCCAACGGCCCGATGCTCACCGAACCCTACATCGACATGGCCACCAACAAGATGGTCATCTCGATCATCAGCACCGCTTCGCGCTCGGTCGGCGTGGTCGGTGGCGACCTGGCCCTCGACGGCCTGGTCGAGATCATCAACTCGCTGAACTTCGGCGGCATGGGCTATGCCTTCCTGGTCAACGACCAAGGCAAGATCCTGGTGCACCCGGACAAGAATCTGGTGATGAAGTCGCTGTCGGACCTGTTCCCGCAGCACACACCGAAACTGTCCCGTGAGTTGACCGAAGTCGAACTCGATGGCCAGACCCGCCTGCTGACCTTCACCCCGGTCAAGGGCCTGCCTTCGGCCAACTGGTACATCGGTCTGTCGGTAGACAAAGACAAAGCCTTCACCATGCTCAGCAACTTCCGCACCTCGGCGGTCATCGCCACCCTGGTGGCGGTGGTGATCATCATCGCCCTGCTCGGCCTGCTGATCCGTGTGCTGCTGCAGCCGCTGCACACCATGACCCGCGCCATGGAGAACATCGCCGAAGGTGAAGGCGACCTGACTCGCCGCCTGCAGATCGACAACCACGACGAGTTCGGCATTCTCGGCACGGCTTTCAACCGCTTCGTCGAACGCATCCACACCTCGATCCGCGAGGTGTCCTCGGCCACCGAGCAGGTCAACGAAGTGGCCCTGCGGGTGATCAGCGCCTCCAACTCGTCGATGACCAACTCCGACGAGCAGTCCAACCGCACCAACAGCGTCGCTGCCGCCATCAACCAGCTGGGTGCCGCCGCCCAGGAGATCGCCGGCAACGCCGCCCAGGCGTCGCAGCACGCCAGCTCCGCACGCCTGCTGGCAGAGGAAGGCCAACACGTGGTGCAGCGCAACATCGATGCGATGAACCGCCTGTCGGACCTGATCGTCACCTCCAGCTCGCACATCGAGACGCTCAACAACAAGACCGTCAACATCGGCCAGATTCTCGAGGTGATCACCAGCATCTCGCAGCAGACCAACCTGCTGGCGCTCAACGCCGCCATCGAGGCTGCGCGTGCCGGCGAAGCCGGGCGTGGCTTTGCCGTGGTCGCCGATGAAGTGCGCAACCTGGCCCACCGCACCCAGGAGTCGGCGCAACAGGTGCAGACCATGATCGAGGAGCTGCAAATCGGCGCCCGCGAGTCGGTCGACACCATGGGCCAGAGCCAGCGCCACAGCCAGGACAGCATGGAGATCGCCAACCAGGCCGGCGAGCGCCTGGGCAGCGTGACCCAGCGCATCGGCGAAATCGACGGCATGAACCAGTCCGTGGCCACCGCCACCGAAGAGCAGACCGCCGTGGTCGACTCGATCAACATGGACATCAACGAAATCAACATGCTCAACCAGGAAGGCGTCGAGAACCTGCAGGCCACCCTGCGCGCCTGCTCGGACCTCGAGCAGCAGGCCGGCCGCCTGAAGCACCTGGTCGGCAGCTTCCGCATCTGACCGTCCGACCGGGTTGCCTGCTTCGCAGGTGAACCCGCTCCCACAGGATCTGCGCAGTGCCTGAAACTGTCGCGATCACTGTGGGAGCGGGTTCACCCGCGAAGAAGCCAGCGCCGCTTCCCGATCGAACAAACTATCCTTCTGTAAGGTCAACCTTCAGGCGAATCATCGTCGGCGTATCACGCCCGATGACGATCTTGAAGTCGATCCGCGGAGGGATGCTGATCGTGCACATCGCCGACATCACCATGTTCTACGCTCCGGCCAGCGGTGGTGTACGGACGTATCTCGACGCCAAACACCACCGCCTCGGCGCCATGCCCGGCGTACGCCACAGCTTGTTGATCCCCGGTCCCAGCGCCAGCCACACCGATGGCATCCACCACGTCCCCGCCCCACCCCTGCCATTCGGCAACGGCTACCGCTTCCCCCTGCGCCTGGCCCCCTGGTGCAACATGCTGCGCCGCCTGCAGCCCGACCTGATCGAAGTCGGCGACCCCTATCTCACCGCCTGGGCCGCGCTGGAGGCCCGGCGCAAGCTCGCGGTACCGGTGATCGGCTTCTATCACTCCGACTTGCCGCTGCTAGTCAGCAACCGCATGGGCCACTGGTTCGAGCCCAATGTCGAGGCCTATGTGAGCAAGCTGTATGGCAACTTCGACCGGGTGCTGGCGCCAAGCCAGGTGATGGCCGACAAACTGCGTCGGCTCGGGATCAGGGATGTGCACGTGCAGCACCTGGGCGTTGACCTGGCCCTGTTCAACCCGGCCCGACACGACCCCGGCCTGCGCGCCGAGCTGGGCATCGCTGAAACCAGCCGCCTGCTGGTGTTTGCCGGGCGCGGCTCACGGGAAAAGAACCTGCCGGTACTGCTCGACTGCATGCGCCTGCTGGGCCAGCGCTACCACCTGCTGTTGCTGGGTTCGAACATGCCGGCCAGCGTGCCGGACAACGTCAGCGTGATCGACCATTTCTGCCCACCTCAGGAAGTCGCCCGGCTACTGGCCAGTGCCGACCTGCTGCTGCATGCCGGCGATCAGGAAACCTTTGGCCTGGTGATTCTCGAAGCCATGGCCAGCGCCACCGCGGTTGTCGCCGTACGTGCAGGCGCGTTCAGGGAAATCATCAACGAGCAGTGTGGCCGCCTGTGCCGCCCCAACGACAGCCAGGCCATGGCCAACGGGGTACACGAAGCGTTCGAGGACGGCGTGGGCCGCCTCGGTGCCCAGGCCCGCCTGCATGTCGAGCAGCACTATAGCTGGGACCAGGTGGTCAACGGCCTGCTGCTGCACTACCAGGCGGTACTCGGCCACCTGCCACAGGTACGCGCCCATGGCTGAGCCCGACGGCGCCGCACGCAGCCTGATGCTGGTGCTGCACGATGTCGCGCCGCAAACCTGGCCCGACTACCAGCCCTTCGTGCAGGCCATCGACAGCCTCGGCGGCGTGCCGATGACCTGGCTGGTGGTCCCGGACTTCCATCACCGCAACTACCTGGCCCGCTCACCGACCTTCTGCCGCCTGCTCGAGCGGCGCCTGGCACTGGGTGACGAGTTGGCCCTGCACGGTTACTACCATGCCGACGACGGGCCACCGCCCCGTGGGCCTGGCGAGTACTTCATGCGCCGTGTCTACACCCATGAAGGTGAGTTCTACGGGCTCGACCAGATGGCTGCCTTGCAACGCCTGCAAGCCGGGTTGGCGCTGTTCGGCCAGCAAGGCTGGCCCGTCGCCGGCTTCGTCGCCCCCGCATGGCTGATGAGTGAAGGTACCCGGCAGGCCTTGCGCCAACTGCCGCTGCGCTACACCAGCACTGCCCGATACCTGTATCGCCTGCCGGACTTCACCGCATTCAACGCCCCAGGCCTGGTGTGGAGTGCGCGCAGCGCCTGGCGCCGCAGCCTGTCGAAGCTGATCAACGAATGGCAGTACCGACGCTGGCAGCAGGCCGATACATTGCGCCTGGGATTACACCCGATTGATATGCGCCATCCAGCCTCCCGCAACTACTGGCTGGACACTCTGCACCGGCTGTTGGCCGAAGGCCGCGAACCCCTGACCAAATGCGCCTGGCTTGATCGCCAGGTCACTGCATGAAAGGCACCGACGGGCCTGGGGGTGAAGTTCGGCGGCTGTCGCGGCGATCCTGAGCTGACGCGCGGTTACCTGCTAATTCTCTCGGCTGGCCGAAAGGAGCAACTGCGCGTCCGCAGCTGGAGCGCTGGCGGCCTCAGACGGGTTGAGCGCTTGCCACAACGCAGCGGCACCGGGGAACTCGGTGCCGTCCTCGTCGCGCAGCGCTTCAGGGTCGAAACGCGCCAGGCAACCTTCGCCCAAGGTTGGCGGCGCGCAGGCGCCGGCCTTGTCGCGAGGGCCTGCCATGGTCAGTCGAAGACCACGGTCTTGTTGCCGTGCACCAGCACGCGGTCTTCGAGGTGATAACGCAGGCCACGGGCCAGCACCATCTTCTCCACGTCACGGCCGAAACGCACCATGTCCTCGATGCTGTCGGCGTGGCTCACACGCACCACGTCCTGCTCGATGATCGGGCCGGCATCCAGCTCTTCGGTGACGTAGTGGCAGGTCGCGCCGATCAGCTTCACGCCACGCAGGGCAGCCTGGTGGTACGGCTTGGCACCGACGAACGACGGCAGGAAGCTGTGGTGGATGTTGATGACCTTTTCCGCGTAGTCACGGCACAGCTGTGGCGGCAGAATCTGCATGTAGCGCGCCAGCACCACCACGTCGGCACCGTGTTCCTGGACCAGGCGCGAGACCTCGGCGAAAGCCGGGGCCTTGTCCTTCGGGTCGACCGGCACGTGGAAGAACGGAATCCCATGCCACTCGACCATGCTGCGCAGGTCGTCGTGGTTGGAGATCACGCAGGGAATCTCGCAATCCAGTTCATCGGTGTGCCAGCGGTGCAGCAGGTCGGCCAGGCAGTGGGATTCACGGCTGGCCATCAGCACCACGCGCTTCTTCTGCGCCGAGTCGGTGATCCGCCAGGTCATGGAGAACTCTTCGGCGATCGGCGCAAACGCCTCGCGGAATGCATCGATGCCGAACGGCAGGGATTCGGCGCGGATTTCATGGCGCATGAAGAACCAGCCACTCTGTTCATCGGAGTGGTGGCTGGCCTCGTTGATCCAGCCATTATAGAGGGCCAGGAAATTACTGACTTTCGCCACGATGCCGACACGGTCGGGGCAGGCAATCACCAGTCGATAGGTGCGCATGAGGGGGCTCCAGAACTTCGCAAAGGCGCATATTCTAGCGGCCCGGGAAGAAAAACGCAGTATTGATCGACAGGCATCGCAGCGACGGCGACAGGGAAAATTCCCACGCGCCATCTCCCTTCTTCGTAAAGGGGTATGCCGATTAACCTGTCATTTATGTAAATTTTTTTTAACCAAACAGCGATCTGGCCATTCACTGCTATTAATTGATTCGTGACTTTTTAATTGTTTACTTGCGAGTATCGCCTGTCTATTATTGCCCGCACTGTCTCCCTGAACATGCATTAAGGAACACGCCATGTCGCTGATCAACGAATACCGCGCCACCGAAGAAGCCATCAAAGAACTTCAGGCCCGCCTGGCCAACCTGTCCCAGGATGACAAGCTGAAGAAAGAACTGGAGTTCGAAGGCAAACTGCGCACCCTGATGGGCGAATACTCCAAGTCGCTGCGCGACGTGATTGCCCTGCTCGACCCAGAAAGCAAACTGAGCAAGGCCCCGCGCGGCGCGACCAAAGTCACCGCCACCAAACGCGCACGCAAGGTCAAGCAGTACAAGAACCCGCACAATGGCGAGGTTATTGAAACCAAGGGTGGCAACCACAAGACCCTGAAAGAGTGGAAAGCCAAGTGGGGCGGCGACGTCGTTGAAGGCTGGGCCACCCTGCTGGACTGATACGCGTATCATGCAATCAGTTACAACTTGAAAAACGCCGGCAGCTGCCGGCGTTTTTTCTTACTGCTTGGGTTCAAATCTGGAACTGCGTTTTCAATTGCCCGGCATGTACCTGCCAGGCCTTCAATACCGCTCTCCCCGCCTCGTCGGCCTCGGCCCAACTGCTCTGCAACGCCTTCTCGAAGTCACCCAGGGTGTTCGGTGCGCCCAAACCAGGGTCGCTTAAGCGCTGCTGGCAGAATGCCTGCCAACGTGCCTGTTCTTGTGCATCGAGGGTGTCGGCAAAGTTGCGTGCACGATAACGGAACAACAGCTCGGGCAAGCGCGAATCATCGAACATCCAGTGTCCCTTGGCCAATTGCGCCGGGTCTGTGGTACGTACTTGTTCACACAAGCGTCTGTCTCGATCACCGATGAATCCGTCGTACAACTGTTGTTCCGGATCCTCACAGGGGGCAAAGTCTTCTTCCCCGTAAATAATCTCGAGCTTGTCGCGCCAATGGGCCTGCTGACTGGCCAATTGCTCAGCGTGCCTCTGCAGTTGCGCCATATCCAGGCCCAACCGTTGTTGATCGGCGGGGCGCACTACCGACAAGGGTGCCAGCACCGGGCAGCGATTGACATGCACCAACTTCAACGGCACAGGTAGTTCGCCTTCCGCCAATGCTTCGCGCCGCGTGTACAACCGCTGACGCAGCACCTCGGCACTTTCCTGCAGCAGCGGCGAAGTTTCCTGCCCCAGGTCACAGACAATCAGGGCGTTGCGATTACGCGGATGCCAGGCCAATGGCAGCACCACACCGATGTAATTACGCTGGGCAGAGAAACGCCCTGATACATGTACCAATGGTTGCAGCAGGCGAATCTGCTCCATCACTTTGTGCTTGCTGCGCAACTGGAACAGCCAGTCATAGAGTTTCGGTTGTTTCTCGCGAATCAGTCGCGCCAGCGCGATGGTTGCCCGTACGTCGGACAACGCTTCATGGGCGTGGCCATGGTCGATGCCATTGGCCTTGCTGAGCAGCTCCAGGCGCAGGCTGGTACGTCCCTCCTGCTGCGGCCAGACTATCCCTTCAGGGCGCAGGGCATACGCCGTACGCACCACGTCGATCAGATCCCAACGGCTGTTGCCGCCCTGCCATTCGCGGGCATAGGGGTCGAAAAAGTTGCGGTAAAGGCTGTAGCGGGTGACTTCGTCATCGAAACGCAGGGTGTTGTAGCCGGCACCACAGGTGCCTGGGCGGGCCAACTGCTCATGGATCCGGGTCATGAACTCGGCTTCGCACAAGCCCTGGCTGGCCAGTTGCTGCGGCGTGATACCGGTCACCAGGCACGCGGCGGGGTGCGGCAGGATGTCGTCGGAGGGACGGCAATAGAGGCTGATCGGCGCCTCGATCTCGTTGAGGTCGAGGTCGGTGCGTACACCGGCTACCTGCAACGGGCGGTCGTTACGTGGGTTGATGCCGGTGGTTTCGTAGTCGTGCCAGAAGATGCTGGAGCTCACGGGGTCTTCCTGTAACAAGGTCGACCAGAGTCTAGCGGGCGTAGTGGCGCCAGGGCCAGCGTTCAGGCAGAGGCGTTGAGCGGGCGGAAGCTGAAGTAGTCGCGCAGCGAGCGCACGAAATCATCGTATTCCTGGGGTGCCTGCAGCAGCATGAAGCCGGCATCGTAATGCCCCGGCGTCTCGTCTTCGCGGCACCACAGGCAACTGGCGGTGAGGTTGATCAGTTGCTGCCCGCCGCCGGCCTGCGGCACGCGCAGTTGCAGCTCGAAATCTGGCCCCACCAGCACCGGCAACTGGCTGATCAGCATCAGGCCGTCCTCGGAGGCATTGCCCAGGTACCCGATCTGCTGGTCGGTAAAGCGGTTGTAGACCTTGAGTACGCAAGGCAGTTGGTGGCGTTGTATATGACGTTCGGTAAACATGGTGGCTGTGTATTCCTGTACCCGGAGCCAGGAAGACAAGGTACTGGCAGTGATCGTTACAACTTGTTTAACAGATTAGCCCAGCCCGATGGGCCATTACCATGAAATCGGCGACACCTTGGGATTAACGCCAAGGTGTGCCTTTTACCGGGCTGGCCACTGCCGCTTCACCGCGCAGATAGCCCAGCCTTTCAAGGGTTTGCAGGCGAGCCTGGGCGCGATAGGCGTATTCGTTGCGCGGGTACTGCTGGATCAGGTACTGGTAGGTCTGCGCTGCATCTACGTAAAGTTTCTGCCGCTCCAGGCACTGGCCACGCAGCATCGACACTTCCGGATGGATGAACGGCCGTGCGCGGCTGGTGCGGTCGACCTGCGACAGCTCCAGCATGACCCGCGAGCAGTCGCCACGGTCATAGGCACGGTAGGCATTGTTCAAATGGTGGTCCATGGACCAGCGGGTGCAGCCGACGACACTGGCCGCCATGGTCAAAACGATCAGGGTGCGCATGGGAACTCTCCTTGGATGCCAAGTGTATCGGCGCCTGTGTGAAATTCTCCAGCATCAAGTTACAAGTGGCGAAATGCCTTAATCAGCCACTCATCCATCTGCTTGTAGCGTGCCGCTTGTAGCTTGCGTCTTTCAGCGTGCAAGCGACCGTTGATTCTGCCTCCCGGTAGTGCAACGGAACAATGACTACAGCTCAATTGAGGAGTAGCCTCTCGCTGCGCTTCACTATAGGAGTCTGTGCATGACCATCCGTCGTACCAAAATCGTCGCCACCCTTGGCCCCGCCAGCAATTCGCCGGAAGTGATCGAACAACTGATCCTCGCCGGCCTGGACGTGGCACGCCTGAACTTCTCCCACGGCACCCCGGACGAGCACAAGGCCCGCGCCCGCCTGATCCGCGACATCGCCGCCAAGAACGGCCGCCACGTCGCGCTGCTGGGCGACCTGCAGGGTCCGAAGATCCGCATCGCCAAATTCAGCAACAAGCGCATCGAACTGAAAGTCGGTGACAAGTTCACCTTCTCCACCGCCCACCCGCTCACCGAAGGCACTCAGGACATCGTCGGCATCGATTACCCCGACCTGGTCAAGGACTGCGGCGTCGGTGACGAACTGCTGCTCGACGACGGCCGTGTGGTCATGCGCGTCGAGACCGCCACCAGCGATGCCCTGCATTGCGTGGTGATCATCGGCGGCCCGCTGTCCGACCACAAAGGCATCAACCGCAAGGGTGGCGGCCTGACCGCGCCAGCCCTGACCGAAAAAGACAAAGCCGACATCAAGCTGGCCGCGGAAATGGACCTGGACTACCTGGCCGTCTCCTTCCCGCGTGACGCCAGCGACATGGAATACGCCCGCAAGCTGCGTGATGAAGCCGGCGGCAGCGCCTGGCTGGTGGCCAAGATCGAACGCGCCGAAGCGGTGGCCGACGACGAGACCCTCGACCAACTGATCCTCGCCTCCGACGCGGTGATGGTTGCGCGTGGCGACCTGGGCGTGGAAATCGGCGACGCCGAGTTGATCGCCATCCAGAAGAAGATCATCCAGCACGCCCGCCGCAACAACAAGGCGGTGATCGTCGCGACCCAGATGATGGAGTCGATGATCCAGAACCCGATGCCGACCCGCGCCGAAGTGTCCGACGTGGCCAACGCCGTGCTGGACAACACCGACGCGGTGATGCTGTCGGCCGAAAGCGCCGCCGGCAGCTACCCGATCGAAGCAGTCCAGGCCATGGCGCGGATCTGCTCGGGCGCTGAAAAGCACCCGACCAGCCAGAAGTCCAGCCACCGTCTGCATACCACCTTCGAGCGCTGCGACGAGTCCATCGCCCTCGCGGCGATGTACACCGCCAACCACTTCCCCGGCGTCAAGGCGATCATCGCCCTCACCGAAAGTGGCTACACCCCGCTGATCATGTCGCGCCTGCGCTCGCATGTGCCGATCTTCGCGCTGTCGCCGCACCGTGCCACCCAGGCCCGTGCCAACATGTTCCGCGGCGTCTACCCGATCGCATTCGACCCAGCCTCGCTGCCGGCCGACAAGGTCAGCCAGGCAGCCGTCGACGAGCTGCTCAAGCGCGGCCTGGTGGAGCAAGGTGACTGGGTCATCCTCACCAAGGGTGACAGCTACCACACCATCGGTGGCACCAACGGCATGAAGATCCTGCACGTAGGTGATCCGCTGGTCGGTTGATTCACACGCAGTACCTATCGCGGGGCAAGCCCGCTCCCACGCAGCCGATACAAGTTGCGTGGGAGCGGGCTTGCCCCGCGATCGTTTTAACGCCTAGACATGCTCGGTAAATACATCCGCAAGCACCTGGTTCCTCGGCACTCCAGCAATGAACAGCCGCCGGGAGAACCGCTCGACACGCCCCGGCGCTCCGCACACCAGCGCCATCGTCTGCCGCGATGACGGCCGCAAGGTCGCCAGTGCATCATCCAACTGCTCCGCCAGCACCAGTTCGACACTCACCCCATCCATGCGCATCAACGGTTCGGCCAGGTAGTGCCCTGCCCGATCGCGTGCCACGTGCAGCACCCGAATCTCCCCCTGATGCCCCTGGCGCAACGCTTCGCGCAAGATGCCCCACAATGGCGCCAGCCCCGTACCCGCCGCCAGCAACCAGAGCGGCCGCGTCTGCCAGTCGGGGTCGTAGTGCAAGGCACCACCACGCAGCTCGCCGAGCCTGATTTCATCACCCACGCTCATTTGCCGGGCCCGGTCGCAGAACGCACCGGGGCGGCTGCAATCGATATGAAACTCCAGGCAATCGTCCTCGCCCGGCAAGCTCGCCAGCGAATACGGACGGGCGACATCGCCACACCACAACACCAGATGCTGCCCTGCCCGGTAGCGCAGCGGCCTTTGCGGTTCGAGCCGCAGGCGCAGCACATCGCCGAACCAGTCCAGGGTGCTGACCCTGGCCGGCAAGCCATCGCGTTGCGGGTCGAACACCGCCACCCGCAGGTCACCGGCCACCGTGCACTGGCAGGCCAGTCGCCAGCCTTCGTCGCGCTTGTCGGCGCTCAGTGCCTCGGGTTTGGCATCGACGGGCAGACCGTCGAGGCAGCGCACCAGGCAGGCATGGCAACTGCCGGCGCGGCAACTGTAGGGCACGGCGCAACCGGCGTCGTTGAGTGCATCGAGCAGGTTGCTCGCGGTCGGCACCGTAAAGCGGCGCTCGCCCACGTAGAGTTCGGGCATGTCAGGTTCTCATCAGACTCATATTTGGGCACCACCGCCGGCGAGCGACGCAG
>NZ_VZZR01000123.1:0-7828 GCF_009650555.1 Pseudomonas sp. EMN2 | reverse complement strand
CGAAGTTGATTGCAGACCGCCCCTTACTGCAGGAGCAGGTTAACGCATTAAAGAGGGAGGGTAAGGTCGAGATCGCCGCCGTCATTGGCTTTGTCGTTGGGCAGAGCAATGAAGCTGCAATGCAGGAGATTGCGTCTGCATTGAGCCAAGAGTCCGAGTTTAAGCAAGGGCTCGGCCAGGTATTGCTGGGTGTGGTGACGGGTGGTGGCGGGCGAACGCCGAAGCCTTCAGTCAGCCAGGGCGGTGGAAAGACAGGGTCTGCGGGGGGAGCAGGTGACGGGGGTGTGGTTGTTGGTGCAAAAGCACCTGGAAAAGATTACGTTGATATTCTTTCTCCTGAAGCAAAGCAGCATATTCTTTATGGAGATAAACCTGGAAGCGGCGGCCACATGTGGCCAGGACAGCAAGGGAAGACCGTTTTCCCTGAAAGTTGGTCAGGAGAGAAAATTGTTCGTGCGGTTGGCGATATTGCGACCTCTCCGAACACTAAGTGGTACGCACAGACAGGAACCGGAGGGGCTTATACAGCTAAAGGGGACCCTGCCAAGTGGGTTGCTTATGAAACTCGTGATGGAGTGCGTATGCGAGTTGTATACCAACCAGCTACAGGGAAAGTGGTTGCCGCATTTCCTGATGATGCTCCGATTCCACCTTATAAGCCGATTAGGTAAATTTTATGTTTGCAGGTCGTATTATTAAATTTGGGAATAAATTTGACGGCCGATTGGACGCGGACCTGCTCCAAGGGGCCTTGGACTATGTTGCGTACAATGAGGAAGGTCTGGCCTTCGAGATACTATGCGATCACATTTGTGAATTTGATATTTCTATCACGGGCGAAGAGTACCAGGAGGCAGTTCGATTAATCACAGATCTGGGGCTTGATTTAGATGATGGCCCATTTAAACATCTGGCGGGGTTGCGGAAGTGAAAGGCTAGAGATAAGTTAGTGCAAAAGCGACTCCAGGTACCGACTCGTTTTTCAGCTTGCCAAGTAATCAAAGGGCGCGGAATATTTTGCTGGAGGATGTTGCTGGCGGAAAATCTGAGCGTTTCGTAGAGGCAACTATGGTGTCGAAACGCCAAATCTCGTTGATTATGTGATCCGTTCAGGGCAACCTGTGCATGCCGTTGTTGATGGTGTTCCTCGGACGGTTTACTGGAGTGGAAATTTAGCGGCGGTAACTGAAAATCTTGGAAAGCTTGTGGTTACTATTCTTCGTAGGGCTAGCGAATGAATGAGTGGTTATACCCTAAGGCGGTTGAGGCTGTTGAGCGTGCGTGCGCTTTATTTCTGAGCGGAGAGTTGTCTGCATGCGACCTACAAGCTGCTTTGTACAAGGCAGAGCAGGAAATTCTCGCATATGAGGAGCGATGGCTTAGGTCTTTGCTGTGCGATGCTGAAAATAGAATTGAAGAAATCACTTACACGGAGTCATCTGAGCGACATTCCACGTTAATTATTTTAGTTGTTCACCAACTACTTGAAAGCATGCAGCGTGGTCATTCACTCCATGCGCAGTGACTCCACATTTCTCCGACGCCGGCCCCGCGCCGGTGTTGTTTTGTCTGCGACCAACGCCAGGCAGGAGCCGCCCATCCACGATCCTGCCCCTGAACTCTTCCAGGATAGCCTCGATGCGATTGACGGAGTTTTTGAGGCCCGGCGAGTACGAATGAAATAGAGGGTTTTCCCCGATTTCCCCTGATGATGTATGTCGGCATCCAGGTTAAGGCAGGTGGCCCTAACATCAGTCTCTGAGCATGAGCTATCACCAGTGACGAGACTTGCTATACAGTCGTTCAACTGCATATCCCGCCACGAGACCCACCCATGTCCCAGGAAGCCCGTTTCAGCCGCATGCTGCCCGAACTGCGCAAGGCCAATCTGGTCGAGGCCACCCTGGCCTGCCTGAAACGCCATGGCTTCCAGGGCGCCTCGATCCGCAAGATCTCCGCCGAGGCCGGCGTTTCGGTCGGCCTGATCAGCCATCACTATTCCGGCAAGGACGAACTGGTCGCCGAAGCCTACATGGCCGTCACCGGCCGAGTGATGCAGCTGCTGCGCGAGGCCATGGACCAGGTCGCGCCCAACGCCCGCGAGCGGCTGTCGGCGTTCTTTCGCGGTTCGTTCAGCGCCGAACTGCTCGACCCGCAACTGCTCGACGCCTGGCTGGCATTCTGGGGCGCGGTGAAAACCGCCGAGGCGATCAACCAGGTGCACGACCACTCTTACGGCGAATACCGTCGCGAACTGCGCAGCCTGCTCAGCGAACTGGCGCGGGAGGAGGGCTGGCAGCGCTTCGACGCCGACCTGGCCGCCATCAGCCTGAGCGCGCTGCTCGACGGTCTGTGGCTGGAGTCGGGCCTGAACCCCGGCACCTTCACCCCGGCCCAGGGCGTGCAGATCTGCGAAGCCTGGGTCGACGGCCTGCAAGCCGGCGGTCGGCAACGCTTCACCCTGCCGGCCGAGGGCTGTTGATCGACCGTTCAGCAATCGCTAGTCTTGGCCCACTCTAATAAGAAACACGCCCACGGGCGACTCAGGACCAAACGCAATGACCTCTCGGGTACTGATCGTCGACGACGATCCGCTGATTCGTGATTTGCTCCAGGCCTACCTGTCCCAGGAAGGCTATACCGTCCACTGCGCCGCCACTGCGGAACAGGCCGAGGCGCTGCTGGCCGAGCAGCCGGTGGAGCTGGTGATGCTGGATATCCGCCTGCCGGGCAAAGATGGCCTGACCCTGACCCGCGAGCTGCGGGTGCGTTCGGAGGTGGGGATCATCCTGATCACCGGCCGCAACGACGACATCGACCGCATCGTCGGCCTGGAATGCGGCGCCGACGACTACGTGAGCAAACCGCTCAACCCCCGCGAGCTGGTGTCGCGGGCCAAGAACCTGATCCGCCGCGTGCGCCACGCCCAGGGCAGCCGGCCCGCCACCCAGGCATCTGCCGCCCTCAAGCAGTTTGGGGAATGGGCACTGGACTGCGACCGCCGCCGCCTGATCGATGCGCAAGGTGGCGAAACCCTGCTGACCCACGGTGAGTTCCAGCTGCTCAGCGTGTTCCTGCGCAACAGCGGCCACACCCTGAGCCGCGACCAGTTGATGGACCAGATCCGCAACCGCGAGTGGGTGCCCAACGACCGTTCCATCGACGTGCTGGTCGGGCGCCTGCGGCGCAAGCTGCATGACGACCCCGCTGAGCCCGAGCTGATCATCACCATCCACGGCGCCGGCTACCTGTTCACCGCCAGCGTGGCCGCGTGAGCCGGCGCCTGTTCGGCCTGCTGTTGCTGCTGCTGAGCGGCGCCTTGCAGGCCGCCGAGACCGTCCGTTACTGCGATTACCCGGTCTACCCGCCGGTGTCCTGGAGCGATGGCAAGCAACCGCGCGGCCTGGCGCCGACGGTGGTGCGCGAGCTGTTCGGGCGGCTGGGCTACCGGGTCGAGATGGTGGTGCTGGGCAACTGGCAGCGTTGCCTGCTGGACGCGGCCGAAGGGCGGGTGGACGTGGTGCTGGCCTACGCCTCGGAACAACGCGCCCAGGCCATGCGCTTCTCCACGGTGCCGGTGCTGCGCGAAGAGGTGGCGGTGTTTGCCAACCGCCAGCGGCCGCTTAAATTCGCAACCCTCGAAGACCTGGCCCGCTACCGTGGCGGGCTGCTGTTCGGCGAAAGCTACGGCGCCGACTTCGACCGTTTCGTGGCGCAGCATCAGAACATCGAATGGGTATCGGACAGCGGGCAGAACTTCGGCAAGCTGATTCGCGGGCGCATCGATTTCGTGATCCAGGAGCGGCGCACCGGCCAGTTGTTCGTCGAGCACCTGCCCGGTGCCCGGGACATCGTTGCGCTGGGGCCGGCGCTGAGTGTCGACTACCTGCGTGTGGCGGTGTCGCGCCACTCGCCCTTGAGTGAGCACATGAACGAGATCGACGCGCAGTTGCAGAAAATGACCGACGCCGGCGAGCTTGAGCGCTGGCTGCATGAAAGCGAGGTCACCTACCGCGATATGGTCCAGCAGCCATGACCCGCCTGCAACCGGGTGGCCTGCTGCGTCGGCTGCTGCTGTTCATCCTGCTGTTCAGCCTGTGCTTCACGGTGCTGGCCAGCAGTGTGCAGCTGTACTTCGAGTACCGCCGCGAGATGCGCGATATCGATGGGCGCATGGAGCTGATTCGTGCCGGTTACCTGGCCAGCCTGGAGCGCAGCCTGTGGGACTTGAACCAGGAGCAGCTGAACGTGCAGTTGCGTGGGCTGGTGGACTTCTCCGATGTGGCGCGGGTGCGCCTGAACAGCGACGACTTTACCTTGCAGCAAGGGGATCCGGCGCCAAAGGGGCCGCTGCGGGTCGAGCGCTTTGCCCTGGATTTCCAGCCGCCTTCCGGGCCTGCGCGCCACCTTGGCGAGCTTGAAGTGAGCATCGACCTTGGTGCGGTGCACCGGCGCCTGTTCACCACGGGCCTGACCAGCCTGCTGTGGATGAGCGTGTTCCTCTGCGGGCTGGCGTTGGCGCTGTCGGGGCTGTTCTATCGGCTGGTTACCCGGCACTTGCAGGTGATGGCCGACTTTGCCCGCCGCATCGGCGCCGGGCAGTGGCATGAACCGCTGCGCCTGAACAAGCGCCGCTCACCGCACCCGGACGAGATCGACAGCGTGGCCCTGGCGCTGGACGACATGCGCCGGGCGATCCTCAGCGATATCGAGCGCCGCGAGACCGATCGCCTGGCCCTGCAGGACAACCGCGACGAACTGCAGAAGCAGGTCGAGCGCCGCACCGCCAGCCTGCTGCGCGCCAAGGACGACGCCGAGGCGGCCAACCTGGCCAAGTCGCGCTTCCTCGCCACCATGAGCCACGAACTGCGCACGCCGCTCAACGGCATCCTCGGCATGGCCGAACTGCTGCGCGACGCCGGGTTGGCGGCGCAGGACCGCAAGCGCCTGGAGGCGCTGTACAAGGCCGGCGAAGGGCTGCTGGGCATCCTCAACGAAGTGCTGTATTTCGCCAGGCTCGAAGAAGGCGAAAGTCACCCGGAAACCGTGGGCTTTTCCCTGCGCCAGTTGTGCGACGAAGTGCTGACGCTGCTCGAACCCCGGGCCCTGGCCAACGACAGCCTGGTGCTGTGCCGCATCGACCCTCGGTTGGCCACGCACCAGCGCGGCGCCGAGCAGTATCTGCGCCAGGTGCTGAGCAACCTGCTGGCCAATGCGATCAAGTTCACCGAGGGCGGCGAGATTCTGGTCGAGGTGCAGGTGCTGCGCGAGCAGGCCGGGCGCCAGCACCTGCGCCTGAGTGTCAGCGACGATGGCATCGGTATCTGCGAGGCGATGCAGCCGAAGATCTTCGACCGTTTCGTCCAGGCCAGCGAGGCGGTGGCGCGGCGTTATGGCGGCACGGGCCTGGGGCTGGCGATCAGCAAGCACCTGGTCGAACAGATGGGCGGGCAGATCGGCGTGCGCAGTCGCGAGGGGGAGGGCAGTTGTTTCTGGTTCGAGCTCGACCTTGAGGCCGTGCAGCAGGCCGAGGCGCTGCCGGCTGGCGCTGCAAGCACGGCGCCGCTGGACATTCTGGTGGTGGAGGACGTGGCGCTCAACCGAGAGGTGGTGCGCGGGTTGCTTGAGCGTGACGGCCACCGGGTGTGGCTGGCCGAGGATGCCGAGCAGGGGCTTGAACTGTGCGCACAGCGGCGCTTCGACCTGCTGCTGCTGGACGTGCACCTGCCGGGCATCAGCGGCGTGGCGCTGTGCCGGCAGGTGCGGGCGGGCGATACCCCCAACCGCGACACGCGCATCCTCGCGCTGACCGCCAGTGTCCAACCGGGGCTGGTGCGCGCTTACCTGGATGCCGGCATGCAGGGGGTGCTGGGCAAGCCGCTCAAGCTGGCCAACCTGCGTCAAGCGCTGGCAGGCCAGGACCATCAACCGCAATCGGCCACGGCTGCGTGGCTGGACCACGACTTGCTGGATACCCACCGCACCCTGCTCGGCGCGCAGAAGCTGCATGGCCTGCTGGCTGGTCTGCGTGACGCGCTGCAACAGCAGCGCCAGGCACTGCTGGAGGCAGTCGCGGCGGGCGACTGTACCGAGGTGATCCACCTGGCCCATCGGCTGGCTGGCAGCAGCGATTCCATGGGGTTCTGCGGGTTGGCGGCGACATTGCGCAGCCTCGAAACGCACGCCCTGGCGCGGGATAAAACGGCGGTGCAGGCCATGGGCGCGTTGCTGAGTGAGCACCTGCTGCGCGCCGAACACAGCCTGGCTGAACTGTTGGCCGCCTGAGCGACAAAAAACTTACGACTTTTTACATCTTCGATCTTTACGGTCAATCGGGCCTTACATCGCTTTCCAATAATCGGGGCAGCCGCTGCACACGCGGCCCTAAAGGCTTATTGGAGATAACAATAATGAAAGGCCGTAAAGCTGAAGGTATCCAACTCACACGGGCATTGAAGAGCCGGCACATCTTCATGCTCTCGCTCGGTGGCGTGATCGGCACCGGGCTGTTCATGGGCTCGGGCGTGACCATCAACCAGGGCGGGCCGGTGGGCGCGATCCTGGCTTACCTGGTGGCCGGTTTCCTGATGTACCTGGTGATGGTCTGCCTGGGCGAGCTGTCGGTGCAGATGCCAGTGTCCGGCTCGTTCCAGGCCCATGCGACGAAATTCATCGGCCCCGCCACCGGCTTCATGATCGGCTGGGTGTACTGGATGAGCTGGGCCACCACCGTGGGCCTGGAGTTCACCGCTGCTGGCATGCTGATGGAACGCTGGTTCCCAGGCGTGCCGATCTGGTACTGGTCGGCGTTGTTCGTCGCGGTGCTGTTCGGTATCAACGCGTTGGCCACCCGTGCCTTCGGTGAGGCTGAGTACTGGTTTGCCGGCATCAAGGTGGCGGCGATTCTCGGCTTCATCATCGTCGGGGTGCTGGTGATCTTCGGCGCCATCCCGCTGACCAGCGGGGCACCGGCGCCGATGATGACCAACCTGATCGGTGAATCGCTGTTTCCCAACGGCCTGTCGGCCGTGTTCGCCGTGATGATGACCGTGGTCTACGCCTTCCAGGGCTGCGAGATCATGGGCGTGGCCGCGGGCGAGACCGATCAGCCGGAAAAGAGCATCCCGCGGGCGGTGCGCAACGTGGTGTTCCGCGTGCTGATCTTCTATGTGCTGGCCATCGTGGTGCTGTCGGCGATCGTGCCCTGGCAGCAGGCCGGGCTGATGGAAAGCCCGTTCGTGCAGGTGTTCGACATGGTCGGCATCCCCTTTGCGGCGGACCTGATGAACTTCGTGATCCTCACCGCGATCCTGTCGGTGGGTAACTCAGGCCTCTATGCGTCTACTCGCATCCTCTGGGCGATGTCCAAGACCGGCATGGCGCCCAAGAGCCTGTCGCCGCTGAGCAGCCGTGGCGTACCGCTGCGCGCGCTGTTCATCACCCTGTGCTTTGCGCTGATCTCGCTGATGACCAGCTTCGTCGCGGCGGACACCTTGTTCATGGTGCTGATGGCGGTGAGCGGCATGTCAGGGACGGTGACCTGGATCGTGATTGCCCTGGCGCAGTACCGCTTCCGCCAGCAGTTCCTGCGTGAGGGTGGGCAGGTGAGCGACCTGAAGTACCGGGCGCCGCTGTACCCGCTGGTGCCGTTGCTGTGCATCACCCTGTGCAGTTCGCTGTTCGTGTTCTTGGCGATGGATGAGACCCAGCGGCCTTCGTTGTATTGGGGCTTTGGGTTTATTGCGCTGTGTTATGCGGCGTATTTCGTGGTTCAGCGTCGGCGGCAGGGGGTGGGGGTGGAGGTGCCGGTGGTTTGAGGGAGAATGGG
>NZ_VZZR01000122.1:0-6348 GCF_009650555.1 Pseudomonas sp. EMN2 | reverse complement strand
GTTGGCGTCGACCAGCTTGTGGATGGCGCGGAAGATCAGGCGGTGGTCATGCCGATAGAAATCGCCATCCGACACCTGATCCAGCACCTTCTCCCAGGCATTGTTGTCCAGCATCAGGCCACCGAGCACGGCCTGTTCGGCCTCGATGGAATGCGGCGGCACCTTCAGGGCAGCGGTTTGCAGGTCGAGCTGTTCGGGATGGGTAATCTCGTTCATGGCCACGAAAGAATTCTGGAAGATGAAAAAGACAAAGGGCACGGCCTGTAATAAACAGGACCGTGCCCGATGTTAACCGCCTGGCCCGCGAGGGACCAGCCGATTGCGCAGCTTAGGCAGCTACGACGACCACACGTACGGTGGCTTCAACGTCGCTGTGCAGGTGCACGGCTACGTCGTATTCGCCAACCTGACGGATGGTGCCGTTCGGCAGACGAACTTCAGCCTTGGCCACTTCAACGCCGGAGGCGGTCAGGGCGTCAGCGATGTCGTGGGTGCCGATCGAACCGAACAGCTTGCCTTCGTCGCCAGCGGTGGCAGTGATGGTCACTTCCAGCTCGGCCAGTTGGGCAGCGCGGCTTTCAGCCGATGCTTTCTTGTCTGCTGCGGCTTTTTCCAGCTCAGCGCGGCGCTCTTCGAACGCGGCCAGGTTGGCGGCGTTGGCAACGGTGGCCTTGCCGAACGGCAGCAGGAAGTTACGGCCGTAACCGGCCTTAACGTTTACTTTGTCGCCCAGGTTGCCCAGGTTGGCGACTTTTTCCAGCAGGATCAGTTCCATTTGGTAAAACCTCTTAACTTTTAACCTTCACCGTTCGCGGAATCGTCACCCTGCGAAGGGGACTTGCGACCGCGAAAATCAATCAGGCTGTCGACAATGGCCAAAACCACGAGCAACGGATACATCAGCTGCATGAGCAGCGGCAACGTCACGTACATCCCCACCAGCCAGAAGCCGGCCAGTCGCCCCTGCGCCACCAACCCATGAATCAGGGCGATGCCAGCCAGAAGCAGTACCAGGCTGGAAGCCGATGCCAGCACGATGAACTGTGACCCGATAAACGGACCCAGTGCCATCAGCGACACCAGTGCCAGCATGGGCACCGGCGGTAGCCTCAGTTCGCGAAACTCGCGGCCGAAACCACCGGGGTTGTACAACGCTGCCTGCCAATAGCGCGCCAGCATCAAAGCCAGCAGGCTGAACAGCTGCAGCATTACCGCACTGGAAGCGACCAGCAAAGGGCCGATCAGCTCACCAGGTAGTACGGGTTTGCCTTCGAACTGCGGCAGGGCTTTTTCAAGCGCCTTGGCCAACACCTCGAAGGTCTCGCGCAGCACCGCATCCAGGATCAGGCTGTACAGCAAGCCTAATACGACACTGGACAGCAGCACCCGGCTCCAGGAGTGCCCGGCACGCAACAGCGCAGCCAGGCCCAGCGTTCCCAAAAACACCAGCAAGGTGCTGGGTTCGCCGAAGTACCACATGACCACCGCCGGCAACAGGCCCCAGGCGATGACCGATGAAGCATCCTTGAAACCACGCCGCAGGAACACCAGGCTCCCGGCGGCGGCACTCAACCAGAACAGCAGCGGCAGTACCGCACTGATGACCACCACGAAGGTGGCCTGCACACGACCGCGCATGATGAAACTTGCCAACGCTCGCATGCTTATCCCTTGCTACTTAAGTCGACGACCCGGTCTCAGCGGCCGTGGCTGTCGGTGTAGGGCAGCAGGGCCAGGAAGCGGGCGCGCTTGATAGCGGTAGCCAGCTGACGCTGATAACGAGCTTTGGTACCGGTGATGCGGCTTGGAACGATCTTGCCGGTTTCGGATACGTAAGCTTTCAGGGTGTTGAGATCTTTGAAGTCGATCTCTTTCACGTCTTCAGCAGTGAAGCGGCAGAATTTACGACGACGGAAGAAACGTGCCATGTGATTGGCTCCTCAAAAGGTCCGTGGATTACTCGTCAGCGTTATCGCTGTTGTCGCTGTCATTGCTGTCGTCGCCATCGACGCCATCAGCACTGTCAGGACGTTCGCGACGCTCACGGCGCTCGCTGCGGTTCTCTTCTGCCTTGAGCATCTCGGACGGGCCGGTAACGGCTTCGTCACGACGGATGACCAGGTTACGGATCACGGCATCGTTGTAGCGGAAGTTGTCTTCCAGCTCGGCCAGGGCCTTGCCGGTGCATTCAACGTTCAGCATCACGTAGTGAGCCTTGTGAACATTGTTGATTGCGTAGGCCAGTTGACGACGGCCCCAGTCTTCCAGACGGTGGATTTTGCCGCCGTCTTCTTCGATCAGCTTGGTGTAACGCTCAACCATGCCGCCGACTTGCTCGCTCTGATCCGGGTGGACCAGGAAGATGATTTCGTAATGACGCATGAATGCTCCTTACGGGTTAGTAGTCTGCCAGCGAATCTGGTCAGACAAGGAGTGAATGACACTGTAAGTCTTGCCCCGGCGTGTAGGCGCATGCGCACCGGCCAGCTGGCAAGGGGCGCAATTGTAGAGAAGGCCGGGGGGACAAGCAAGGTGATTGGCGAATATTTGAACAGCCGGAAACATATTCGCGGAGCGGGGTTCGTGGGAGCGGGCTTGCCCCGCGATACGATGGCAAACCCACCACCGCCATCGCGGGGCAAGCCCGCTCCCACAAGCCCGCCCCGCAAGCAACGAATCAGCGCTTGGCCTGGCGCTGACGCACGGCCTCGAACAGGCACACCCCGGTGGCGACCGAGACGTTCAGGCTGCTGACGCTGCCGGCCATCGGCAGCTTGACCAGGAAATCGCAGTGCTCGCGGGTCAGGCGACGCATGCCCTTGCCCTCGGCGCCCATGATCATCACCAGCGGGCCGGTCAGGTCCTGCTGGTAGATCTCCTGTTCGGCCTCGCCAGCGGTACCGACCACCCACAGCCCGCGCTGCTGGAGTTTTTCCAGGGTGCGGGCAAGGTTGGTCACGGCCACCAGCGGGATCACTTCGGCGGCACCACAGGCCACCTTGCGCACCACGGCAGTCAGGCTGGCCGACTTGTCCTTGGGGATCACCACCGCGGTAGCGCCCGCGGCATCGGCGGTGCGCAGGCAGGCGCCGAGGTTGTGCGGGTCGGTGACGCCATCGAGCACCAGGATCAGCGGCGGGGTTTCGGTGCGCTCGAGCAACTCTTCGAGCATCAATTCACCCCACACCTGGCTCGGGCTTACCTCGGCCACTACGCCCTGATGCACGCCCTCGACCCAGGCATCGAGCTCGCGGCGCTCGGCCTGGCCGACCTGGACGCGGTTTTCCGCGGCCAAGGCCAGCAAGGCCTGCAGACGCGGTTCGCTACGGCCTTCCGACAGCCAGATCTGCTTGACCCGCTTGGGATGGTGCTGCAGCAGTGCCTGGACGGCATGCACGCCGTAGATTTTTTCCAGCTGACTCATGACTTGTTCTTGCCTTTACGTGGCGCGCCGGACTTCGACGGACCCTTGCGATGCTTGGTCGGTTTGCCGGAAGCCGACTTGCTACCTTTTTCCGACTTGCTGCTGGCATGCCCGGTGCGCGCATCGCTCATCAGCGCTTTCTTCATCTCGCGACTCTTGCGCACTTCGGCGTTACGCTGGACGGCGTCTTTCGGGAAGTAGGCATCGGCGGTTTCGCCTTTGCGGCTGCGCGGTTTGGGCGAGATTTTCGCCTCGCCGGCAGGCGCTGGCTGCGCCGCCGACTCGGTGGCGGCACCGGCGCGCGCCTTGCGGCCAACCGGCGCGGTGACGGTCTGCTCGGACATCTCGAAGTCGATCTTGCGCTGCTCGAGGTCGACGCGCATGACCTTGACCTCGACCGTGTCGCCAAGGCGGAAGCTGCGCCCGGTACGCTCGCCCGACAGGCGATGGTGAACCGGATCGAAGTGGTAGTAGTCACCCGGCAAGGCGCTGACATGCACCAGGCCTTCGACATAGATGTCGGTCAGCTCGATGAACAGGCCAAAGCCGGTCACCGCCGTGATCACGCCTGGGAAGATTTCCCCGACTCGATCTCGCATGTACTCGCACTTGAGCCAGTTGACCACGTCGCGGGTGGCCTCGTCGGCGCGGCGCTCGGTCATCGAGCACTGCTCGCCCATCTGCTCGAGGGCATTCTCGTCGTACGGGTAGATACGTGCCTTGGGGATGCTCATGGCGCCGGCACGCTTGACGTGCGGGGTATCGACCTTGGAGCGGATCACGCTGCGGATCGCACGGTGCACCAGCAGGTCCGGGTAACGACGGATCGGCGAGGTGAAGTGGGTGTAGGCTTCGTAGTTCAGGCCGAAGTGGCCATTGTTCTCGACGCTGTACACCGCCTGGCTCAGGGAGCGCAGCATGACGGTCTGGATCAGGTGGAAGTCCGGGCGCCCGGCGATGCTCGCCAGCAGGGCCTGGTAGTCCTTCGGCGACGGATCCTTGCCCTTGTGCAGGCTCAGGCCCAGCTCGCCAAGGAAGGCGCGCAGTTTTTCCAGGCGTTCCGGCGGCGGACCGTCGTGCACGCGGTACAGCGACGGCACGTTGTGCTTCTGCAGGAACGCGGCGGTGGCGACGTTGGCCGCCAGCATGCATTCCTCGATCAGCTTGTGGGCGTCATTGCGCACGGTCGGACGAATTTCGTCGATCTTGCGGTCTTCGCCGAAGATGATCCGGGTTTCCTGGGTCTCGAAGTCGATCGCGCCACGGGTGTGACGGGCCGCCAGCAGCACCTTGTACAGTGCGTACAGGCTCTTGAGGTCTGGCAGGACCGCACTGTACTCCTCGCGCAGGGCCTTGCCTTCGCGGGTACGGGCATGCTCGAGCATGCTGCTGACCTTGTTGTAGGTCAGGCGCGCGTGGGAGTGGATGACCCCCTCGTAGAACTGGTAGTCGACCATCTGGCCGGCCTTGTTGATGGTCATTTCACAGACCATGGCCAGGCGATCGACGTGCGGGTTCAACGAGCACAGGCCGTTGGACAGCTCCTCGGGCAGCATCGGGATGACGCGCTCCGGGAAGTACACCGAGTTGCCGCGCTGCTGTGCTTCGGTGTCCAGGGCAGAACCCAGGCGCACGTAGCTTGAAACGTCAGCGATCGCCACGTAGAGGCGCCAGCCGCCAGAGAACAGGCGCAGCTTGCCCAGCGGCTCGCAATAAACGGCATCGTCGAAGTCACGGGCGTCTTCACCGTCGATGGTGACGAACGGCAGGTGACGCAGGTCGATGCGCTTCTCTTTGTCTTTTTCTTCGACTTCGGAGCGGAACTTGCGCGCTTCCTTGATCACGTCCTGGGGCCAGACATGGGGAATGTCGTAGCTGCGCAGGGCGATGTCGATCTCCATGCCCGGGGCCATGTAGTTGCCGATCACTTCGACAACGTCACCTTGCGGCTGGAAGCGCGGGGTGGGCCAGTGGGTGATCTTGATCGAGACGAACTGGCCGATCTTCGCGCCGCCGTTGCGCCCGGCGGTGACCAGCACTTCCTGCTGGATCTTCGGGTTGTCCGGCGTCACATAGCCGATGCCGCCTTCTTCGAAGTAGCGGCCGACCACGCTCTCGTGGGCACGGGAGATGACTTCGACCAGCACGCCTTCGCGGCGGCCACGGCGATCGACACCGGAGACCCGGGCAAGGCCGCGGTCACCGTCGAATACCAGGCGCATCTGCGAGGGGCTGAGGAACAGGTCTTCACTGCCGTCGTCGGGGATCAGGAAGCCGAAGCCGTCGCGGTGGCCGGAGACACGGCCGCAGATCAGGTCGAGCTTGTCTACCGGGGCATAGGTGCCACGCCGGGTATAGATAAGCTGGCCATCACGCTCCATGGCGCGCAGGCGGCGACGCAGGGCTTCGATCTGGTCTTCTTCATACAGACCGAACTCTGCCGCCAGTTCTTCGCGGGCAGCCGGTTCGCCACGGTCGGCGAGGCGCTGCAGGATCAGCTCACGGCTGGGGATAGGATTGTCGTATTTTTCCGCTTCGCGAGCGGCCTCGGGATCGAGGGATTGCCAATCGGCCATCAGAAGGGGTTCACCTTGGGGTATATAGATATGAATTCTGGCATAGGCGTATTGAAACCGGAAATGTCAGCCTTGGACAGCCCCAGCACAGTGTCCGCCGGGCAGTAATAGGCCTGCGGAATCAACAAGTTGAATTTTTTGAAATTTTTTTCGCTCGGGGGGTTTACAGCCTCCAGGACCGCCCGTATAGTGCGCACCACAACGACGGACAACCCCGAAGTTGTAGTAGAGATGAACGGCGCTGTAAAGCATCTTGTAATCTCGAATGTGTGCCCAGGTGGCGGAATTGGTAGACGCGCTGGTTTCAGGTATCAGTGACTTAACGGTCGTGGAAGTTCGAGTCTTCTC
>NZ_VZZR01000015.1:0-78599 GCF_009650555.1 Pseudomonas sp. EMN2 | reverse complement strand
CGCCATCGCGGGGCAAGCCCGCTCCCACGCTGTTCCCACGCCCCCTTGATCTTCATGCCTGACGATACGGCAACATCCCCCGCGCTTCCTCGGCATAGGCCCGCACCCCGGCCCGCTCCTGCAACAGGAAATCCCCCACCGCCCGCCGCAACCCCGGATGCAGCAAGTAGTGCCACGACCGCGTGATCACCGGCTCGAACCCTCGAATCAGCTTGTGCTCACCCTGCGCCCCGGCATCGAAACGCTGCAGCCCTTCGGCCATGGCAAAGTCCATGCCCTGGTAGAAACAGGTCTCGAAATGCAGGCGGTCGAACTCGTCCAGGCAACCCCAGTAACGGCCGTAGAGGCTGTCGCCCCCCACCAGGCTCAAGGCCATGGCCACCTCGCGGCCATTCTGTCGGGCAATCACCACCCGGATCGCCTCGGGCATGCCCGCGGCAATCAGGCTGAAGAATTCGCGGGTCAGGTAGGGTGAACGGCGGCGCACGGTGTAGGTGTTGGCATAGCACAAGTAGACGAAGTCCCACTGCGCCTCGCTCAGTTGATCGCCCCGATACCACTCGAACTCGATGCCATGCGCCGCCACCTGCTCGCGCTCCTTGCGCATCTGCTTGCGCTTGCGCGAGCTGAGCGTGTCGAGGAAGTCCTGGAAATCCCGGTAGCCTCGGTTGCGCCAGTGGAATTGGCACCCCAGGCGCTCCATCCAGCCCGGCAGATCAGCGATGGCCTCGTCCAACGCAGCATCAGTGAAGTTGATATGCGCCCCTGACAATCCGCCCTTGCCCAGGTACTCCGGCATCGCCTGCAGCAAAAGCAGGCCATCGGCCGGGTCGGCACTGAGCAGGCGCGGCCCGCTTACCGGGCTGAACGGCACGGCGCCGAGCAGCTTGGGGTAGTAGGCGATGCCGGCACGCTCGCAGGCGTCGGCCCAACCATGGTCGAACACGTACTCGCCGAACGAATGCCATTTGCGATAGGCCGGCAGCAGCGCCCGCACCTCACCGTCGCGCTCCAGCACCAGGTGTTCGGCGGCCCAGCCGTTGCCGGGCGCGACACTGCCGCTGTCTTCCATGGCACAGAGGAAGGCGTGGCGCAGGAAGGGTTGGCCATCGGGCACCAGGGCATCCCAGGTGGTCGCCGGCAGGTCGCGCAGATGGGCAAGGCTGTGAAGGCTGATCACGATTGCGACTCGTTGAATTGAAGTGGGCAGTATTGCCAATACAACCGCGACACTCAATTGAACTGCTGTTCACTTAACAGCAGTGCCACCAATTGGACATTATTCTGTCATTCCCCCCCGCAATACTGGCGCCTGTTTTTCGGATGCCCAGAACCTGTCTAGTCAGGCCCTTTCCGAAGACATGCCAACTCGGGGGCGGCCGCGTGAGCCTCCCCACTTTATTCAACAGGGAGAACCTTATGCGTCTTGTTTCTACACTTACTGGAGTGAGCCTCACCGGCATGATGCTGGCTCTGAGTACTCCAGCCAGTGCTGCTGTCGACGCCAAGCTGCTCGAAATGCTCCGCGCCAATGGTTCGATCAACCAGGCGCAGTACAACGAACTGCAGGGCGACCTGGCAAAAGAAACCAAGGAAAAGGCCGACCAGAAAGCTCAGTCCGAACGTATGAGCTCCTTTGAACAAAAAGTGGCATGGGCCGCCAAGACCCAGATCAAGGGTGATGTGCGCCTGCGTTACGAAGACGTCAACGTCGACAACCCGATCGCCCGCAGTGGCAACCAGGACCGTGAGCGCGTCCGTGCCCGTGTCGGCTTCTACAGCGAGATCAACCCGCAGGTCGACGCCGGCGTGCGTGTGGCCACCGGCAGCAGCGCCGATGCCCGCTCGACCAACCAGAGCCTGGACAACTACTTCGAGAAGAAATCGCTGTGGGTCGACCTGGCCTACCTCGACTGGCACCCCACCGCAGTGCCGAACCTGCACCTGATCGGCGGCAAGATGCTGCAGCCTTGGGTCAGCATGGGCGACATCATCTGGGACAGCGACATCAACCCCGAAGGCCTGGCCGTCACCTACAAGACCAACCTGGGCGGCGCCGAACTGTTCGGCAGCGCCGGTCATTACAACCTGAAGGACAACGTCGACGGCGACGGCGTGCAGTTCAAGCACGACGCTCAGTTGTACCACGGTCAATTGGGCGCCAAGTTCAATGCGGCCGATACCCTCAAGCTGACCGTTGGCGGCAGCATCTACGGCTACGACAACGACAAGAAGTCGGCGGCACTGCGCTCGCTGGGCAACACCACCAACGAGTTCAACCTGGCGGAAGGTTTCGGTCAGCTGGACTTCACCGGCTTCGCCATCCCGCTGTCGGCCTACGGCCAGTTCGTCAAGAACACCGAAAGCACCGACGGCAAGGACAAGGCCTGGCTGGCCGGTCTGAAAACCAAGGTGGGTGCCTGGAGCCTGGACTACAACTACCGCGACGTGCAGCGTAACGCCGTGGTCAGCCTGTTCACCGACTCCGACTTCGGCAACGGCTTCACCGGTTCGCGTGGCCACAAGTTCAAGGTCGGCTACGAGATCGACAAGAACTTCGCCCTCGGCGCGGCCTACATGATGGCCAAGACCGACTACTCCAACCTGCCGAACAGCGATGCTGACGTAGACACGCTGCAGGTGGACCTGGAAGCCAAGTTCTAAGCGACACGCTCCTTTCGTTTCACTCTGAGGCGGGAAATGCTGACCCCATCCAGCATTTCCTGCCTTTTTTGCCTGCTGGAAACGTGGGAGCGGGCTTGCCCCGCGATTGCGTTATCAGCCTCGGCACAGAGGTAGGGCTGAAGACGCAATCGCGGGGCAAGCCCGCTCCCACAAAGTTTCAGGCAAGCATCAGCGTTTGCGCAGAATCACGCTACCAATCGAATACCCCGCGCCAAACGAACTCAGCACCCCCAGCGAACCCGCAGCCAAGTCATCCTGGTACAGATGGAAGGCGATCACCGAGCCCGCCGAACTGGTGTTGGCATAACGGTCCAGAATCACCGGAGCCTCTTCCTCGGCCACCTCACGCCCCAGCAGCTTCTTGACGATCAGGTGGTTCATGCTCAGGTTGGCCTGGTGCAGCCAGAAGCGCTTGACGTCGTTCGGCTGCAGACCGTTCTCTTCCAGGTGCAGGCCAACGATCTCGGCCACCTTCGGGCACACCTCACGGAACACCTTGCGGCCTTCCTGGATGAACAGTTTGTCCGCTGCGCCCTCGCCCTCCTCCGCCGCACGGTTGAGGAAACCGAAGTTGTTGCGGATGTTGTTGGAGAACTCGGTCCACAGCTTGCTGCTGACGATGTCGAACTGGTGCTTCGAGGTGGCCTGGTCGGCACGCTCGATCAGCACGGCAGTGGCGGCGTCACCGAAGATGAAGTGGCTGTCACGGTCACGGAAGTTCAGGTGACCAGTGCACACCTCTGGGTTGACCATCAGCACCGCACGCGCCTGGCCCAGTTGCACGCTGTTGGCGGCGGTCTGGATGCCGAAAGTGGCCGAGGAGCAGGCCACGTTCATGTCGAAGGCGAAGCCCTGGATGCCCAGTGCCTGCTGCACTTCGATGGCGATGGCCGGGTACGGGCGCTGCAGGTTGGAACAGGCGACGATCACGCCGTCGACATCGGCGGCAGTGCGACCAGCGCGCTCCAGTGCCTGGCGGGCGGCAGCCACGGCCATTTCGCAAAGCACCGAGGGTTCGTCGTTGCTGCGCTCAGCCAGGCGCGGCTTCATGCGCTGCGGGTCGAGGATGCCGGCCTTGTCCATCACGAAGCGGCTCTTGATGCCCGAGGCCTTCTCGATGAAGGCGGCATCGGACAACGGCGCGGCCTCGATTTCGCCGCGCTCGATGGCTGCGGCGTTGTCCTGGTTGAACTGCTGCGACCAGGTGTTGAAGGACTCCACCAGTTCTTCGTTGGAAATGCTCTGGGCCGGGGTATACAGGCCGGTGCCGCTGATCACGACGTTGTGCACGGTCGTTCCTCTGGTCAAAGGCCATCGCCATGCGGCGCAGGCCGGGAAAAGGGCAACATAATGGCACCTTGGTACCAATTTACAGGCGAGGGCAGCGCCCTCGTTCGCGGGTAAACCCGCTCCCACAGCGATTGCATTTCCCTGTGGGAGCGGGTTTACCCGCGAACGGCCGCACAGCGGCCGCAAATTCCAGCAAGTTTGCCACAACTTGCAACGGTTAGGCTTCCACCTGACTCCACTGCTTGCTCAGTCGCTTGTCGGAAACCGGCACTTTCGTTCCCAACTGCTGGGCGAACAGCGACACCCGGTACTCCTCCAGCAGCCAGCGATACATCAGCAACTGCTCGTCACGCTTGCCCTCCTGGGCATGCTTGTCGGCCCGGGCCTTGTACTGGGCCCAGCAATTGGCCAGTTCGCCGCTCCATACCCGGTCCTTCTGCACCTGCGACCCCAGCTTCTCCAGACGCAGTTCCACCGCCTTGAGATAACGCGGCAGTTCCTTGAGCCAGATACCCGGCGTCTCGCGCACAAACCCCGGATAAACCAGGTTGGCCAGTTGCTGCTTGATGTCGTTCAGCGCCACCGCCTGGCTCAGGTCGATCTTGCCCTTGAAGCGCTTCTGCAGGCCATGCCACAGCTTCAGCACCTCAAGGGTCAGGCGTGCAAGGCGTTCGGCATGCTCGATCCAGCTGCCGCGCTTGCGCTCGGCCAGCGACGCCAGGCCAGCACCATCGCGGGGCAAGGGCTCTTCGCCCTCGAGGATGCAACTGTCGAGGCTGGCCAGCAGGATGTCCTCGACCAACGCCTCGACCCGCCCCAGCTCGCGGTACAGCAAGCCCAGTTCGGTCAGCCCCGGCAGCTTGCCGCGCAGGAACTTGGCCGGCTCGGCCAGTTGCTGCAGCAGCAGGCGCTGCAGTGCGCGACGGTGCTGGAACTCGGCTTCGGCCTGGGTGGAGAAACGCCCCTCGCGCACGCTGCCATTGTCCTCGACCAGCGCCGGGTAGACGGTCATCGACAGCCCGGCAATCTTCTGCTGGGCGGTCTGCGCCACCTGAGTGAATGCCTTGGCCTGCACCGGCTGCTCGGCCTTCTCGTTGCGCGGCAGGGCCAACGCCGCCTGGCTGGCGGCGGCGAAGCGCGCGGTCAGCTCGGCCAGGTCACGGCCCTCACCGAGGAACTTGCCCGCGGCGTCGACCACTTCGATGTTCATGCGCAGGTGGCCTTCCACCAGCCCGGCGGCTTCCGCCCAGGCTTCATCGGACACCCGTGCCCCGGTCATGCGCAGCAGTTCCTGCCCCAGCGCCTGCGGCAGGCCGCCCTGGCCGAAGGCCATGCGCGACAGCGCCGCCTTGACGAAGTCCGGCACCGGCACGAAGTTCTTGCGCAAGGCCTTGGGCAGGTTGCGCACCAGGGCAATGCACTTGGCCTC
The DNA here is from genome assembly GCF_009650555.1 of Pseudomonas sp. EMN2. Lineage (NCBI taxonomy): Bacteria > Pseudomonadati > Pseudomonadota > Gammaproteobacteria > Pseudomonadales > Pseudomonadaceae > Pseudomonas > Pseudomonas sp. EMN2. Next base: position 73,195 of record NZ_VZZR01000015.1, on the reverse strand, counting down.
GATCAGCCCCGGCACCAGCCATTCCAGGCGTTCGCCCGGCAGACTCGGCAGCAGCGGCGCCGGCACCCGCACGGTCACACCATCGCGCGGGTGGTTGGGCTCGAAGTGATAGCTCAGCGACAGGCGCAGCTCGCCCACCTGCAGATGGTCCGGGTACTGCGCGGCGGTCACCTCGCTGGCCTCGCGGGCCAGCACGTCTTCCTCGCGCATGATCAGCAGGTTGGCATCCTTCTGGCTGGTCATCCGGTACCAGGCGTCGAAGGTCGCGGTCTGGTGAATCTCTTGCGGCAGGCGCGCCTCGTAGAAGGCGTACAGCGTCTCTTCATCGGCCAGGATATCGCGCCGGCGCGCCTTGGCTTCCAGCTCGTCGAGCTGCTCGAGCAGGCGCTTGTTGGCCGCCAGGCACTTGGCCCGCGACTGGATCTCGCCGCCGACCAGCCCCTCGCGGATGAACAGCTCCCGTGACGTGACCGGGTCGATCGGGCCAAAGTGCACCGGCCGGCGTCCGACCACGATCAGCCCGTACAGGGTGATCTGCTCGTAAGCCACCACCTGCCCGCGCTTCTTCTCCCAATGGGGCTCGAAGTGGTTCTTCTTGATCAGGTGGGTGGCCAGCGGTTCGATCCAGTCCGGCTCGATCTTGGCCACCATGCGCGCGTACAGCTTGGTGGTTTCCACCAGTTCGGCGGCCATCACCCACTGCGGGCGCTTGCGGCCGATGCCGGACGAGGGATGAATCCAGAAACGGCGCTGACGCGCGCCCTGGTAATCGCCCTCTTCGGCCTTGTGGCCGATCTGGCTGAGCAGGCCGCTGAGGATCGCCTTGTGCATGCGCGGGTAATCGCACGGCTCTTTGTTCACCGTAAGCTGCAGGTCGCGGCAGATCAGCGCCAGCTGACGATGGGCATCGCGCCACTCGCGCAGGCGCAGGTAGTTGAGGAAGTGCTTCCGGCACCAGTTGCGCAGCGGGTTGGCGGTCAGCGCCTGGCGCTGCTCCTCGAAACCGCGCCACAGGTTGACCAGGGCGGCGAAGTCGGAATCGACGTCCTTCCACTGGGCATGGGCCTGGTCGGCAGCCTGCTGGCGCTCCGGCGGGCGCTCACGCGGGTCCTGCACCGACAGCGCACTGGCAACGATCAACACCTCTTGCAGGCTGCCCAGGCGAGCGCCTTCAAGCAGCATGCGGCCCAGCCGCGGGTCGATCGGCAGGCGCGCCAGCTGGCGGCCCAGCGGCGTGAGCTGGTTCTCGCGATTGACCGCCGACAGCTCCTGCAACAGGTTGAAGCCATCGCTGATGGCCTTGCCATCCGGCGGCTCGATGAACGGGAACGCGTCGATGGCACCCAGGCGCAGGTGCAACATCTGCAGGATCACCGCCGCCAGGTTGGTACGCAGGATCTCCGGGTCGGTGAACGCCGGCCGGCCGTTGAAGTCCTCCTCGCTGTACAGGCGGATGCAGATACCCGGCTCGACCCGGCCGCAACGGCCTTTACGCTGGTTGGCGCTGGCCTGCGACACCGCCTCGATCGGCAGGCGCTGGACCTTGGCCCGGTAGCTGTAGCGGCTGATGCGCGCGGTGCCGCTGTCGATGACATAGCGGATGCCCGGCACCGTCAGCGAGGTTTCGGCAACGTTGGTCGCCAACACGACACGGCGCCCGCTGTGGGACTGGAAGATCCGCTGTTGCTCGGCCGGCGACAGGCGTGCATACAGCGGCAGGATCTCGGTATGGCGCAGTTGCGCCTTGCGCAGGATCTCGGCGGCATCGCGGATCTCGCGCTCGCCGGGCAGGAACACCAGCACATCGCCCGGGCCCTTGCCCTGGCTGCGTTCGTGCTGGGCGATCTCGTCGAGGGTGGCGAGGATCGCCTGGTCGACCGAGAGGTCGTCCTCGATCTGGTTGCCCTCTTCGTCCTGCTCGCTGGTCAACGGGCGATACCAGGTATCCACCGGGTACGTGCGCCCGGACACCTCGATGATCGGTGCGCCGTCGAAGTGCTTGGAGAAGCGCTCCAGGTCGATGGTCGCCGAGGTGATGATGAGCTTGAGCTCCGGGCGACGGTGCAGCAGGGTCTTGAGGTAGCCCAGCAGGAAATCGATGTTCAGGCTGCGCTCGTGGGCCTCGTCGACGATGATCGTGTCGTAGCGCTCGAGGAAGCGGTCATGCTGGGTCTCGGCCAGCAGGATGCCGTCGGTCATCAGTTTGACCAGGGTGTTCGAGTCGCTCTGGTCCTCGAAGCGCACCTGGTAACCGACCAGCGCGCCCAACGGCGTGCCGAGTTCTTCGGCAACCCGCGCCGCCACGCTGCGCGCGGCGATCCGCCGGGGCTGGGTGTGGGCGATCAGGCCATGGCTGCCGCGCCCCAGCTCCAGGCAGATCTTCGGCAACTGGGTGGTCTTGCCCGAACCGGTCTCGCCGGCGATCACCAGCACCTGGTGTTCGGCCAGGGCCTTCTTGATCTCGTCACGCTTGGCCGCAATCGGCAGGCTGTCGTCGTAACGGATGCTCGGCACGCTCTGCTGGCGTGCGGTGACCTGGGCAAAGGAGGCCTGGACCTTCTCCACCCACTGCGCAAGCCTGGCCTCGTCGGGGCGCTTGCGCAGCTCGTGCAGTTGCCGGCGCAGGCGATGGCGGTCGGCGATCATGGCGTGGTCGAGGTTGTTCAGCAGTTGGTCGATGGCGTGGTCTGTCATGGGGCTTTTTAATGATGCAGCGGGCGCTGCTTATTCATGATCGGCATTCGAAGGGGCGGGATTGTCGCAGATTTGCCGGTTTTTTGCTGTCTGTGCAGGCCCTATCGCGGGGCAAGCCCGCTCCCACGAACCTGTGGGAGCGGGCTTGCCCCGCGATCAATGTTTAGCCGAACACAAACTGAACGTCGCCATTCACTGCTTTAATCAACCTTACGCACCATGTGAGTATCCAAGGCATGCTCCCCGACCCGCTCATCGCCCGCCCGCTGCCTCGCCCTTCACTGCCGAAGGCCAGGGCCCGTGCCGGCGAGAATCCGCTGGTGCATATCATCCTCGCCTTCTGGGCCCTGTGGCATTGCCGCCACGCGCGCCCACCAGACACCTCGCTCGCCACTCACTGACCCGTTGCGGCATCGCTGCCGACCTTTTCAGTACGACCGACCGAACCTACACGGCGGTCCTGTGCGCCCGTGGGCGCGAGCGAATTCCACCATGCACTTTGCACCCGCAGAGCAAGCCAGGCGTTTCCTGGCCGACAACCCCGATATCGACCTGATCGAACTGTTCATCCTCGACGCCAACGGCGTGCCGCGCGGCAAGCTGCTGCACCGCGATGAACTGCTGGCGGTGTTCGAAACCGGTCGCCCGCTGCCGAGCACCATCCTCGGCCTTACCCTCAACGGCGACGACGTGGAAAACTCCGGCCTGGTCTGGGATGTCGGCGACATCGACTGCCGCGCCTACCCGCTGGACGCCAGCCTGGTGCGCCTGCCCTGGCGCCGGGTGCCGACCGCGGCGGTGCAGGTCAGCATGCACCCCAGCGAAGGCATGCCAGCCAGCATCGCCGATCCGCGTCACGTACTGCTGCGCACCATCGATGCACTCAAGGCCGACGGTTACTACCCGGTGATGGCCTGCGAGCTGGAGTTCTACCTGCTCGACCAGCAGCGCGACGCCCAGGGCCGCCCGCAACCGGCGCTGGACAACGACGGTGGCCGACCGCGCACGACGCAGGTCTATGGCCTGCGCGAACTGGAACAGATCGAACCCTTCCTCGCCGACCTGTATGCCGCCTGCAAGGCCCAGGGCATCCCGGCACGCACGGCGATCTCCGAATATGCCCCGGGCCAGGTCGAAATCACCCTGGAGCATGGCGATGCGCTGGAGGCGATGGATCAGGCCGTGCGCTATAAACGCCTGGTCAAAGGCGTCGCCCACGCCCACGGCATGCAGGCCTGCTTCATGGCCAAGCCGTTCGCCCAACTGGCCGGCACCGGCATGCACATGCACCTGAGCCTGGCTGATGCCGACGGCAACAACCTGTTCGCCAGCGAGGACAAGGCCGGCACCCCGCTGCTGCGCCAGGCGGTCGCCGGCATGCTGCGCCACCTGCGCGAATCGCTGCTGCTGTTCTGCCCCAACGCCAACTCGTACCGCCGTTTCCAGGCCAACAGCTATGCGCCGCTGGCGCCGACCTGGGGCGTCGACAATCGCACCGTCAGCCTGCGCGTGCCGGGCGGCCCGGCCAACAGCCGGCATGTTGAGCACCGCATCTGCGGCGCCGACGCCAACCCCTACCTGGCCGCCGCAGCGATTCTGGCCGCCAGCCACCAGGGCATTCGTGAGCAGCTCGACCCGGGCGCACCGGTGCAAGGCAATGGCTATGCCCAGGCCACCGAGCACCTGCCCACCGACTGGCTCACCACCCTCGATGCCCTCGAGCGTTCGGCCTGGGCCCGGGAAGCCTTCGGCGAGGCCTTCCTGGGGGTGTACCTGAAGGTCAAGCGCGCCGAATACCGCCAGTTCATGGCCGAAGTGGGCGAGCAGGACTGGCGCTGGTACCTGCACCAGGCCTGACAGACGAATTACAACAAGGAACACTCATGAACGCAGCAGTGAACAAAGGGCCGGCCCAACGCGCGCCGTCCTACTACAGCGCCACCCTCAACGACCAGACCGAATACCCCACCCTCAAGGGTACGGTGCAGGTCGACGTGGCGATCATCGGCGGCGGTTTCACCGGCGTGGCCACCGCGGTGGAACTGGCCGAGCGCGGCCTGAAGGTGGCCATCGTCGAGACCAACCGCATCGGCTGGGGCGCCAGCGGGCGAAACGGCGGGCAGGTCACCGGCAGCCTGTCGGGCGACGAGGCCATGCGCACGCAGATGCGTGACCGGCTCGGTGCCGAGGTGGATGACTTCATCTGGCACCTGCGCTGGCGCGGGCACCAGATCATCGAGCAGCGGGTGCAACGCTATGGCATCGCCTGCGACCTCAAGCGCGGCCACCTGCATGCGGCGATGAAGCCTTCGCACCTGAACGAACTGCGCGCCTTCGAGGCCGAGGCCCAGCGCCGCGGCATGGGCGACCAAGTGCAATTGCTCGACCGCGCCGCCATGGCCGAGCACCTGCAAAGCCCGCTGTATATCGGCGCGCTGAAGAACCGCCGCAACCTGCATCTGCACCCGCTCAACCTGTGCCTGGGCGAGGCCCGCGCGGCACACAGCCTGGGCGCACTGATCTTCGAAAACTCCGAGGTCCTGGACATCGTCCACGGCCCGCGCCCGGCGGTGGTCACCGCCCACGGCCGGATCGAAGCGCGGCAGGTGATGCTGGCCGGCGATGTCTACCACAAGCTGGAAAAGCGCCAGCTCAAGGGCAAGATTTTCCCGGCCATGGGCGGCATCGTCACCACCGCGCCACTGGGCGACCTGGCCGCGCAGATCAACCCCCAGGACCTGGCGGTGTACGACTGCCGCTTCGTCCTCGACTACTACCGCCTGACCGCCGACAAGCGCCTGCTGTTCGGCGGCGGCGCCAACTACTCCGGGCGTGATTCGCGGGATATCGAGGCCGAACTGCGCCCGTGCATCGAACGCACCTTCCCGGCGCTCAAGGGCGTGCCGATCGAGTTCCAGTGGAGCTGCGCCATGGGCATCGTGGTCAACCGCATCCCGCAGTTGGGCAAGCTGTCGGACAACGTGTGGTATTGCCAGGGGTATTCCGGGCATGGCATCGCCACCAGCCACATCATGGGCGAGATCATGGCCGAGGCATTGACCGGGACGCTGGAGAAATTCGACACCTTTGCGGCGTGCAAGCACATCAAGGTGCCGATGGGGGATCTGCTGGGGAATCCGCTGTTGGCGGCGGGGATGTGGTACTACCAGATGCTTGAAAAGCTGCGCTGATTTTCACTGGCCCATTCGCGGGTAAACCCGCTCCCACAGGTTCATCGCCGATTCTGAAGACGGCGCGACTCCTGTGGGAGCGGGTTTACCCGCGAAGAGGCCGGTGAAGGCTATCAGGCGATCTTCTTCAGGCCCTGCTTCTTGAGCTCTTCATCACGCAGCTCGCGGCGCAGGATCTTGCCGACGTTGGTGGTCGGAAGTGCATCGCGGAATTCGATGTAGCGCGGCACCTTGTAGCCGGTGACGTTGGCGCGCATATGCTCCATCACCTGCTCCTTGGTGACGGTCATGCCCGGCTTGACCACGATGAACACCTTGATCACCTCGCCGGATTTTTCGTCCGGCACGCCGATGGCGGCGCACTGCAGCACACCCGGCAAGGCGGCGAGCACGTCTTCGAGTTCGTTGGGGTACACGTTGAAACCCGAGACCAGGATCATGTCCTTCTTGCGGTCGACGATGCGCATGTAGCCGTCCGGCTGGATCACGGCGATATCGCCGGTCTTGAGCCAGCCATTGCTGTCGAGGATTTCAGCCGTGGCTTCTTCGCGCTGCCAATAGCCCTTCATCACCTGCGGGCCCTTGATGCACAGCTCGCCCACTTCGCCCAACGGCAGTTCCTGGCCGTTGTCGTCGATGACCTTGCACAGGGTAGAGGGTACCGGGATGCCAATGGTGCCGACCTGGTTGGCCTCGGACGGGTTGACCGACGCCACCGGGCTGGTCTCGGTCATGCCGTAACCTTCACAGATGGCGCAGCCGGTCACCGTCTTCCAGCGCTCGGCAACGCTCTGCTGCAGCGCCATGCCACCGGACAAGGTGATTTTCAGCCCCGAGAAGTCCAGGTTGCGGAAGGTTTCGTTGTTGCACAGGGCGACGAACAGGGTGTTCAGGCCGACGAAGCCGCTGAACTTCCACTTGCCCAGCTCCTTGACCATGGCCGGCAGGTCACGCGGGTTGCTGATCAATATGTTGTGGTTACCGATCAGCATCATGGCCATGCAATGGAAGGTGAAGGCGTAGATGTGGTACAGCGGCAGCGGAGTGATGAGGATCTCGCAGCCTTCGTGCAGGTTCGAGCCCATCAGCGCACGGCACTGCAGCATGTTGGCGACCAGGTTGCGGTGGGTGAGCATCGCGCCCTTGGCCACGCCGGTGGTGCCACCGGTGTACTGCAGCACGGCCACATCGTTGGCCTGCGGGTTGGCCTCGGTCACCGCGCCGCCCTTGCCCAGGGCCAGCGCATCGTTGAAGCGCACGGCATTGGGCAGGATGTAGGCCGGCACCATCTTTTTCACGTACTTGATGACGCTGTTGACCAGCAAGCGCTTGAGCGGTGGCAACAGATCGGCCACTTCGGTGACAATGACGTGCTTGACCTGGGTCTTGGGCACCACCTTCTCGGCCAGGTGCGCCATGTTGGCCAGGCACACCAGTGCCTTGGCGCCGGAATCGTTGAACTGGTGCTCCAGCTCCCGCGCGGTGTACAGCGGGTTGGTGTTGACCACGATCAGCCCGGCACGCATGGCGCCGAACACGGCGACAGGGTATTGCAGGACGTTGGGCAGTTGAACAGCGATGCGATCGCCCGGCATCAGGTCGGTATGCTGCTGCAGCCAGGCGGCAAAGGCGCCGGACAGCGTATACAGTTCGCCGTAGGTGATGGTCTTGCCCAGGTTGCTAAAGGCAGGTTTGTCGGCAAAGCGTTGGCAGGATTGCTTGAGAACCGCCTGGATATTGGGGAATTCGTCAGGATTGATGTCCGCCGTGACCCCGGCTGGGTACTTATCCTTCCAAAAATGTTCGATCATGGAAGCCCGCTCCTTCAGCAACAGCGAATTCGGTACGCGTCGATGCGCTTATTATTGATATGCGAAGCCGGCTCATTGCAAACCGGATCCTAGGAAAGCGCGCCGAGAGTAACAGCTTTACCAGGGGTCGCCTAGAGGCCGAAATAGGCCTCATGGTCACAAAAATGACTCAAAGAATTATCCAGGTCATTTTTAGAGTATTTAGCCAAAGTGTCGCTATTTCGGCTGAAAATGCCGAAATAGAGCCATTAACGCTGTGGGAGCGGGTTCACCCGCGAACTTGGCAGTGGCCCCGCCTACGCCTTCGCGGGTAAACCCGCTCCCACAGGACCTTCAAAGCCTCAGGCGATGTCGCGCAGCTCCCGACGCAGGATCTTGCCCACCGGCGTCATCGGCAACGAATCACGCAGCACGATGTGCTTGGGCACCTTGTAGCCGGTGAAGTTGGCCTTGCAGTAAGCCTTGAGCTCATCGACGCTGAGCCCCCCGTCACGCGGTACCACGAACAGCTTGACCGCTTCGCCGGAGCGCTCGTCCGGCACGCCGATGACCGCACAGCTGGCCACCTGCGGATGGTTCATCACCACGTCCTCGATTTCGTTGGGGTACACGTTGAAACCCGAAACGATGATCATGTCCTTCTTGCGGTCGACGATACGGGTGAAACCGTCCGGGTCGATGATCGCGATGTCGCCGGTCTTGAACCAGCCATCGACATCAAGCGCCTGGGCCGTGGCCTCCGGTTGCTGCCAGTAGCCCTTCATCACCTGCGGCCCCTTGATGCACAGCTCGCCGCGCTCGCCCAGCGGCTGCTCGTTACCCTCGTCGTCGATCACCTTGAACGCCGTGCCGACCACAGGAATGCCCACCGTCCCCAACCGCGCCAGTTGGCCATAAGGGTTGGTGCTGGCCACCGGGGACGTCTCGGTCAGGCCGTAGCCTTCGACGATGCGACAGCCGGTCAAGGCCTCCCAACGCTCGGCCGTGGCCTTGACCAGCGCCGTACCGCCGGAGTTGGTGACCTTGAGCGCGGAGAAATCCAGCGACTTGAAGCCAGGGTGGTCCATCAAGGCGACGAACAGAGTGTTCAGCCCCAACAGCGCCGAGAACCGCCACTTGCCCAGCTCCTTGATGAAACCTGAGATGTCGCGGGGGTTGGTGATCAGCACGTTGTGGTTGCCGGTGACCATCATGCACATGCAGTTCGCGGTGAAGGCATAGATGTGATACAGCGGCAGCGGCGCGATCATCACCTCCTGGCCTTCCTTGATCAGCGGCTGACCGTCGGGGCCGTGCTGGGCGAAGCAAGCCAATACCTGCAACATGTTGGCCACCAGGTTGCCGTGGCTGAGCATCGCGCCCTTGGCCAGACCAGTGGTGCCGCCGGTGTACTGCAGCACGGCGATATCTTCGTGCACTTGCGGCACCGGTTTGTGGGTCAGCCCGCGCCCCTGGCGCAGCACCTGCTTGAACGACACCGCCTGGGGCAGTTGATAGGCAGGCACCATCTTCTTCAACTTGTCGACCACGGTATTGATCAACCAGCCCTTGGCGGCGGGCAGCAGGTCGCCCATCTTCGCCTCGATCAGATACTCGATGCCGGTGTCGGGCAACACCTCCTGCACGCGGCTGCCGAACATGTTCAGGTAGACCAGCGCGCGGGCCCCGGAGTCCTTGAACTGGTGGCGCATCTCGCGGGCGGTGTACAGCGGGTTGGTGTTGACCACCACCAGCCCGGCACGCAGGGCGCCGAACACGGCGATGGGGTACTGCAATATGTTGGGCATCTGCACCGCGATGCGGTCGCCCGGTACCAGGTCGGTATGCTGCTGCAGCCAGGCGGCGAAGGCCGCGGAGTGGCGTTCGAGCTCTGCATAGCTGAGCGTCACGCCCAGGTTGCTGAACGCCGGGCGGTCGGCGAAGCGCTTGCAGGAGCGTTCGAAGACATCGACGACGGACGCATAGGCCGTCAGATCCAGTGTGGAAGGCACGCCCGCCGGGCGCTTGTCGTTCCAGAAATCGGCTTGCATTTGTTGTTGTTCCTCTGCCGGGACCTTCCCTGACCTTGATGCCAGGTGGCAAAAAGGCGTTCTGCCGACGTTAGCAGTTCGGCCCAAGGTGGCAAATACGCCAAGTGCTGCCATTAACATTGTGAATCTTATTTATGCCCTTCCTGCAATTGTGGCCTTTGCGCATACACTGTTCCTCGAACTCCGTGCGCAAGGACCCGCCATGCCCCATGACGCCTTCTGGCTGCCCGCCAGCGAGCATTGCAGCCTCTACGTGCACCAATGGCTGCCGGCCACGCCGGTCAAGGCCGTGGTGTTGCTGGCCCATGGCATGGCCGAGCATGCCGGGCGCTACCAGCGCCTGGGGCATGCCCTGAATGACGCCGGTTACGCCCTGTTCGCGCCAGACCTGCGTGGCCATGGGCGCACCGCCGAGCTGGGCCACCTCGGCCTGTTCGCCAGCCACAATGGCTGGAATGCCGTACTCAACGACCTGGGCTTGCTGGCCCAGCACATTGGCCAGCAGTTTCCCGGCACGCCGCTGTTCCTGTTTGGCCACAGCATGGGCAGCTATATCGCCCAGGCCTACCTGCTGCACCACAGCGCCAGCCTGCAGGGGGCGATCCTCAGCGGCTCGAACTTCCAGCCTGCAGCGCTGTACCGCAGCGCGCGCCTGATCGCCCGGTTCGAAGCCTGGCGCCAGGGACCGCTGGGCAAGAGCGCATTGATCGACTGGCTGTCGTTTGGCACGTTCAACAAGGCGTTCAAGCCCAACCGCACCGCCTTCGACTGGCTCAGCCGCGACCCGGACGAGGTGGACAAGTACATCGCCGACCCGCTGTGCGGCTTTCGCTGCAGCAACCAATTGTGGCTCGACCTGCTGCAGGGCCTGACGCAGATCAGCCAGGCCAAGCACCTTGCGCAGATCGATCCGAACCTGCCAGTGCTGGTCATTGGCGGTGAATGTGATCCGGTGAGTGCCGGCAAGCGTCTCACGGTTCTGGCCGACGCCCTGCGCGCGACCGGCAACCGCCACGTGCAGTTGCGCGTCTACCCTGGCGCACGGCACGAAGTGCTCAACGAAACCCATCGCGACGAGGTCAGTGCCGATATCATTGGCTGGCTGGAGCAGGCGCTGGCCCTTGGCCGCCCTGCCCGCAGTGAATGATAGGCACCCTCGCCCGCCCCACAAGGAAGCCCCGATGACCCAGGTCAGCAACACGCCTTACGAAGCCCTCGAAGTCGGCCAGAAAGCTGAGTACAAGAAGTCCGTGGAAGAACGCGACATCCAGCTGTTCGCCGCGATGTCCGGTGACCACAACCCGGTGCACCTGGACGCCGAGTTCGCCGCCAAGAGCATGTTCCGCGAACGCATCGCCCACGGCATGTTCAGCGGTGCGCTGATCAGCGCCGCAGTGGCCTGCACCCTGCCCGGCCCCGGCACCATCTACCTGGGTCAGCAGATGAGCTTCCAGAAGCCGGTCAAGATCGGCGACACCCTGACCGTGCGCCTGGAAGTCCTCGAGAAGCTGCCCAAGTTCAAGGTGCGCATCGCCACCAACGTGTACAACCAGAATGACGAACTGGTGGTCGCGGGTGAGGCCGAGATCCTGGCACCGCGCAAGCAGCAGACCGTCGAACTGGTGAGCCCGCCGAATTTCGTCGCAAGCTGATTTCAGTGCTGGCTTTTTCGCGGGTAAACCCGCTCCCACAGGTTCTGCGCCACTTTTGAAAGCAACGCTTAACCTGTGGGAGCGGGTTTACCCGCGGAGAGTCCTCCCAACCTGCTCAAGCGCCGCTCGATGTGCCGCCGCTCCGGCCCCTGCCGGGTCAGCGCAAGCGCCTGCTGCCAAGCCTCCCGCGCCTGCTCCTCATTACCCAGCTGCCAATGCAGCTCGCCCCGCGCGGCATGGGCCAGGTGATAATCGCCCAGCTCGCCACGCGCCAGAATCGCCTCCACCGCCTGCAAGCCCACCTGCGCACCGTCCCGACGGGCCAGCGCCGCCGCACGATTGAGCTCGACCACCGGTGACGGCCAATGCCGTTGCAGCACCTCGTACAAACCGACAATCTCCCCCCAGTTCGTGGCTTCGGCGCTGGGCGCTTCGGCATGCACGGCAGCAATCGCAGCCTGCAGGCTGTAGGGCCCGAACGCCCGGCTGCGCAGCGCCTGCTGCACCAACTGGCAACCTTCCTCGATCTGCGCCCGATCCCACAGGCTGCGGTCCTGCTCATCGAGCACCACCAGTTCGCCGTCGGCATCGCTGCGCGCTCTTTGCCGCGAGGCCTGCAGCAACATCAGCGCCAGCAGGCCGAGCACCTCGGCATCCGGCAGCAACTGCCCAACCAACCGGCCCAGGCGAATAGCCTCATCGGTCAACGCCTGGGTCACCACGTCTTCACCCGTCGAAGCCGAATAGCCTTCGTTGAACACCAGGTAAATCACCCGCAACACAGTTTCCAAACGCTCGGGCAACTCGTTCAGGGCGGGCACCTGGTAGGGGATCCCGGCATCACGGATCTTCGCCTTGGCGCGCACGATACGCTGGGCGATGGTCGTCGGGCTCTGCAGGAAGGCACGGGCGATCTGCTCGGTGGTGAGGTCGCACACCTCGCGCAGGGTCAGCGCCACCTGGGCATCGAAGGCCAGCGACGGGTGGCAGCAGGTGAAGATCAGACGCAGACGATCGTCGGCCAGCAGCTCCTCATCGCCGGGGTCGTGCGCCTCGCCTTCGAGCAGCATGATCAGGTCGGCCTGGGAACGGTCGAAACGGGCTCGTCGGCGCAAGGCGTCGATAGCCTTGAAACGCCCGGTCGAGACCAGCCAGGCCCGCGGATTGTCGGGGATGCCGTCGCGCTGCCAACGCTCGACGGCAATGAAGAAGGCATCGTGCATGGCCTCCTCGGCCAGGTCGAAATCCCCCAGCAAACGGATCAGGGTAGCCAGGATGCGCCGCGAGTCGCGGCGGTAGACCGCCTCGACCTCCTCGCGTACCTGCGCCGGCGCTTGCATCAGTCCGGCATCCGCTGGGTCACTACCTCCACCAGGCGGTCCAGGCTTTCTCCCCAGCCCTGATGAAAGCCCATTTCTTCATGGGCGAGGCAATCGGCGGCACTCCAGTGCCAGGCACGCGCGGTATAGCGGGTCTTGCCATGCTCTTCGTCAAAGGTGACCACGGCGGTCATGAAGGCCTTATCCGACGGCACCCACCCTGGGCGAAAGGCGTCAGTGAAGACCAACCGGTGCGGTGGGTGGATTTCCAGGAATACGCCCTGGTGCGGGTATTCGCTGCCGTCGGGTGCACGCATCAAGGTGCGGAACAGCCCGCCCGCCCACAATTGCATCTCGCATTCCGGGGTGGTCATGCCGTGCGGCCCCCACCACTGCATCAGCCATTGGGGTTCGGTCCAGGCCCGGAACACCTTGGCCGGCGGGGCATCGATCAGGCGGCTGATGGACAGCTCATGTGGGGCCTGTAGCGGTTGCGCCAGTGTCATGCTGGTTGTTCTCCGTCAGGGTTGCAGTTCGCGTACGGGCCGCACTTCAACACTGCCAACCCGTGCAGCCGGGATGCCCTTGGCGATGTTCAGCGCCTCGTTGAGGTCGCGGGCATCGACCAGGTAGAAGCCCGCCAGCTGCTCCTTCGTTTCGGCGAATGGGCCGTCGGTGAGGCTCATGTGCCCACCGCGCACGCGCACCGTGGTCGCGGTCTGCACCGGCTTGAGCGCCTCGGCGGCGAGCATGCGCCCGGAGCCCTGGATGGACTCGGCGTAGGCCATGCATTCGGCGTCTTCGGGGCTGTCGGGCAGGCTGTGCAACAGCCCTTCATCACAGTAGACCAGGCACAGGTATTTCATGATCGTCTCCAGCGTGGGGTGGCGATGGGCGGTCGACGGGTTTCAGGGCTTGAGGTCGAACAGGGCTTTTTGCGTTTCCATGTCGAAAGGTGCCGACCAGTGCTCATGGATGACCTGCCATTGGCCTGCCTGGCGCCGGTACGCCACCGTGACCCGCATGAAGCCGCACTGGCTTTCATCGTCAGAAGGCCCGCAGCGGTTTAGCCAATGGGCCAGGCCCAGGTCGCCGTCGGCATGCACGGTCAGTTGCGCCACTTCGAATACCATGGGGCCGGTGCAAAAACCCATGCACATTTCCCAGTGTGCGCGGTAGGCGGCCTTGCCCTTGAACTGCAGGGCCTGGATCGCATCGAAGGCGAGGATGTCGTCGGCATAGGGCGCGACGATCTTGTCGACATCGCGATCTCGCACGGCCTGGATCCAGTGCTCGATCAGTTGGCGGATTTCATGTTCGGCTGCGCTGTTCATCGATGTGTCCTCCGGACGTTGGGGCGACGGCGTTGATGTTGCGTTCACCTTTGGTCGAACGGGAATCGGGCAAATCGACAGCGCCTGGAAGAATTTCCCGTCGCCTCACCGGCGCTTGAGCGGAATCCAGATTTCCATCACGGCCTGTGGGTCGGCAGGATCGAACCCGGCCGGGTAGCGCTCGAACACTGCGGCATTGGCCGAGCGCTCGCCGGAAGCAGGCAGCCACTGCTGGAAAATGCCGTCGAAGGTCGCCTTGAGTGCCTGCAGGCTGCCGTGGTGTTCGAACACCGCATAGTGCTGGGGCGAGAGCGTCAGGTGAGTGAAGCCGGCGGGCAACCCGGCAGTCGCAGCAACCTCGACGCCGGCCAGATAATCGAAGCCACCCTGCTCGTCGGGGTTGTAGCACACACCATAACTGTCATGGCCATGGGCGCCGGGCACATGCCCGATATGCGGCCCGAAGCGCTGCCACAGGCGCGGCAGCCCACTGAGATCGACCATGGTAAAGCGCTCGGCGAAGCCGGCGAGGGTCAGCGCCCGGCCATCTTCGTAGCGAACGGGGATCGGGTTCTTCATCATCGGTCTCGTTGAATTGACGTGGAGGCCATTGCACCGGGCCATGCTGGTTCGATAGCGTAGTCCAGATCCGCCACAGGGAAGCGCCCCCATGCCGTTGACCAGCCAACCCCTGCTCGCCTGCGCACAGCTGGAGTTGTCGTGGGTGCACGCGCAGGGCAGTGCCAGTTTTGCTCGCCATACCCACGACGAATACGTGCTGGGTGCCAATTTGCGAGGCGCCGAACAGATATGGCTGGACGGTCGCGAGCTGGCCGTACCCGCCCGCCGCGTAACCTTGTACAACCCATTGGCCGTGCAGGCTTCGACCTTCGGCCCCGACGGCGTGGAATACATCAGCCTGCACCTGGCCACCGACACCCTGCGCCAGGTGATCGGTGACAACAATCTGCGCTCGACCGACCAGCCCCCGGCGTTCGAGCAGGGCATCCTCGAACACCCCGGCCTGTTTGCAGCCCTGCTCGACCTGGCTCGGGCCGACGCCGGCGAGCGCGAGCAGGCCTTGCTGTTGCTGGTGGCGCAATTGCTCGAACAACCCACGGCCACGCCGGGCGAACAGTCGGTCGCTGTCAGCCGCAGCCTGGCTGCGATGAACGCGAGCCTCGACAGCCGCCTGGAGCTTGAGCAACTGGCGCAGCTGGCCGGGCTCAGCAAATACCACTACGCGCGCTGCTTCAAGAAAGCCACTGGCCTTGGGCCGCTGCAGTACCACATGCAGCTGCGCCTGATCGAAGCGCGGCGCCGCCTGCGCGCAGGCCAGCACCCGCAGGACGTGGCGCTCGACCTGGGCTTTTATGACCAGAGCCACTTCATCGGTGCCTTCCGTCGCGTGCACGGGGTAACCCCGCAGCACTACGCGACCCACTACAAGGGTGGCGCGGCCAAGATGAATTCGCGGTAACCGGAGAGGACCACGTACAACTCTTGAGGCATTTCGGTCCGAGTGAGCTGGCAACGCAGCACCAGCCTTTTGCAGTCAATCAAAAATCGTGGTACCCCATCACTGTACCCGCGACCAATGCACGCAATCACTATCCCCGAAATAGACCAACACGTGTCTTGTAGCATCAAGTAGCCAAAATCTAAACGCCGTAGTTTCGTTTATCAAAAGCTGTAACCCCTCCTTACCCTCAAACTTCCAGGCATGCCACTTTTCATCCAGCACCAACAAGTACACAAACTCTTCAGGGCGCTTGGATATGCCTCTCCAGAAATTTTCGTCATAATACCTACAAGCCCCCTGCATATAACACGAATCAAGATTTCCGCAACCACCATAAAAATTCAAATCTAAATAATCTAGCAAGCCTCGCAACTCCACCTCTTCAAACCGCTCAGCCTTAATCGAATTAGCCTTAATCTCTTTTTCAATTTCAATCTTTAAATACTCCACATCACCGCCCCTTCTCAGTGGATATTTTACCCCTACTCACATGGACTCTCTGCACAAGTATACGACCTCGCACACCACCCACGCGCGCCCGTTTACCGGCGGCGTCTTCATACTGAAAATGATCCCCCCTTCACCCAACCTATATCTTTCAAATACTACATTCTTATAACATCACACCTCTATATATTTCGCATCATCACACATAGAGCAAACAACATACTCCTCCACATACTCAAACGACATACAAAACCCATCAGCATCCAAAAAATCTGGAATGCTGCGCGGGTCGCTATCACACCCTAGAAAGACCCCCGACATTTCTGCACCAATGCCTTCAAGATTTAACAGCCGCCCAAGCAAAACACCAATAAAACTTTCACACCCCAGCCTTTTACACAAATTTAAATCAAGCATGCAGGCACTCATACTTAGCACACTCAACCCTCCACCGCCTCACGACCTGACAAAAATTGACAACATCTTCAACTAGAACACCAGAGCAAACACCGCACAACCTTCTAAAGCTCATGCCTTACATCATCAAAATTTTCATAGAGCTTCACCAACCTATTACAGGCAGCCATTATCGCTACCCTTTCAGGCCCAACACCTTCAGATCGGACGTTTTTTTCACACCAATCACGGATATAAAAAGCCCCAACAGACATGGAACAAACGACATACTCATCCATATAACCAAATGACATCTCAACCCCTTTGCCACTCAAATGCGCTGGGATATTTTCCGGATCCTCATCACACCCCAGATAAACCCCAGACATACCTACACTTATCCCCTTGAAATTCAAGAGAGACTCAAGCAGATCCTCAATACAACCATTCACACCAAAGCCAGAACAAAGAAAAACACCCAAAAGGCAATCTTTTGGAATTTCATTCTTAACAAGGACCGTCATACCACCGTAAAGCCTCACCAACTTATCACAAGAGTTACTCACCCTCTCCTTTTCCGCGACCACATTAGCACCACACCACTCCTCTATGAATTTAGCACCTTCAACCATAGAGCAAACAACATACCTATCCATATACTCAAACGACATATCAAAACCCTCAATATCCAGATAATCGGGAATACTGAGGGGATCGCTATCACACCCAAGATAGACACCTGCCACTTCCAACCCAACACACTTTAAGTCCAGAAGCCCATCGAGCAAAACACCTATAAAACTCCGACACTCCAAGCTACTCGTTACTTCAAAAACATCCATACAAGCTTTCATTACCTTCTCATCGTTAGCGCCAATCATATTACCCCCTTCAAATACCCATTGACCCCACCCGCCAATCCAATCGGATCCGGCGTCAGATACCACGCGGTGTAATGCAGCCCGGCTTCTTCATCGTAGTACTGCCCCTGAAACCGCAGGGGTTGTCGATGTGGTCCACGTCCGGGCGCAGGACATGGCCGTAGGCGCGGTAGCGCGCCAAGCAGCGAACGCGCCCGCTGCTCGATGTCAGAACCTGCAGTCGAGGTGCTAGTGCAGGGTTTCGGCGGGACCATCGCCGTCGCGCAAAAACATTGCTATGTAGCGGAAGCCACCATCCCGTCTACGGAACTGCTCGACAGACCTGAGAGTCCCCCTGCGAGCAGGGACTTACCCTTCTCCAGATTGCCCCTGCAAGCCCCAGATTTAACTTAACTATTTCAATAATAGATCCCTTATGTATGCACTGCGAACCCCACCTCCAATCCAAAAATCCCTCACAGCATTTATAACCTCTGAATCCGCACGAAGCGCAGAGTAGGCTTTCTCATGCAGAAAATGATTAGCCCCCTCATCCAACATATATCCATACAAGCTCTCCACCAAAATACATCCGACAGCAGCCCTAACCATCCAAGACTCCTTACATTCTTCAAGAATATGAATCGCCGGAGAAATCAACGAAACATCCGCCAATATAATCTCCCAATCCTCCCCCATTTCCTCAATAGGAAGACCTAGCAACTCAGAAACCCGCACACATACATCTAGCGGCGCACCATAGTAGGTCATCAAGGCATCTCCCCTGGAAAAGCCGTTATCATTCGCCCTAACCCATTCCTAACTATTGTCACTTTAAACACTGGTGAGAATGTCCCATCTGGATTAACTAACCTAGCGGGCACATGACTTGGAAGATCCACAACAACTTTCCCAACCCCCGGTACAGAACTAACAAATTCCGCCGCAGCAAAGTCATCCAGCCATTGTCCATTCGCTCTATTCATTTTCTCAGCTCTACTCTTAAGAAATCGTGTATTCTCCTTCCCATGACGAGTAAATGCATGTCCGTATTTACTTCCATCATACGGATCAATAGGGGCGCGAACATCATCCGTACGGTGTGCTTTTTCGAGAATTGTGCACGACTCTTCTCCAGGGCAATTACTTAACCCCAGCGGATCCACCCACCGCGTCGGATTCACACCATACAAATACCCATTGACCCCACCCGCCAATCCAATCGGATCCGGCGTTAGATACCGCCCTGTCTGTGGGTTGTAATAACGGTGCCGGTTGTAATGCAGCCCGGTTTCTTCATCGTAGTACTGCCCCTGGAAGCGCAGGGGGTTGTCGACCTGGTCCACGTCCAGCCGCAGCACGTGGCCGTAGGCGCGGTAGCGCGCCGACCAGCGGATGCGGCCGTTGGCGGCGGTCAGCTCCTGGGGAGTGCCGAGGTGGTCGAGGTGGTAGTGCAGGGCTTCGACGGGGGTGTCGCCGTCGCGTAGCAGCATCACCATCGGGCGGAAGCTGCCGGGTTCGTACACGTAACTGCGCCAGCGGCCCTGGGAGTGCTCGGCCAGCAGGCGCTCGCCCTGCCAGATGAAGGCGGTTTCGGTGCCGTCGACGTCCTTGGACACGCGCCGGCCAAAGGCATCGTAACGGTAGCGGGCCTGGCGGCCGTCGGGCAGCTGGACGCTGGCCAGGCGGTGCTGGCTGTCGTACTGGTAATGGGTGACCAACTGCTGGCCGTGGCCGCGGCGTTCACTGGCCTGGTTGCCGAAGCGGTCGTAGCTGTAGTGGCAGTCGCCGTGCATCAGCAGGCGGTTGGCCTGCACCTGCACGTCGCGGGGGTCGCCGCGCAGGCCGCTCTGGGCCAGGAGGTTGCCGGCGGGGTCATGGACGAAATACTCGGCCAGTTCGCCGCGCACGCTGGTCAAGCGGTCGAGCGGGTCGTAGTGGTAGCTGCGGGTGCCGCGGCGGGTGTCCTCCAAACGCGCCAGGTTACCGCTGTCGTCGTAGTGGTAGCGGCGCATGAACACCGGGCCTTCCTTGCGATCGACACGCTGGCTTACCAGGCGGCCCTGGCCGTCATGCTGGAACTGGCTGAGCAGCTCGCCCTGCTCGCGGGCCAGTTCCTGGCCGAGGCCGTGGCGGTGGGCGGTGAGGCGCTGGCCGTCGAGGTCGATGGTTTGCAGGTGGCCACCGGGCTGGTAGCGGTAGTCGAGGCGGCTGCCATCGGGCAGGCGGCAATGGCTGACCTGGCCCATCACGTCGTAGCCGTAGTGCAGGGTCGCCCAGCCCTGGTGCTCGGTAACCAGGCGGTCGCAGAGGTCGTACTCGTAGGCCAGCGGCCAGTGGCCGTCGTCCACCCGCACCAACCGGCCCAGGGCGTCGTACTGGTGGCTGACCTGCTGACCATCGGGCAGGGTCTTGACCAGTAGCCGGCCTTGCTTGTCGCGGGTGTAGCGGGTCAACCAGGGCTCGCCGTCGTCGCCCAGCTCGGTCTTTTCCAGTAGCTGGCCGTTAAGGTCGTAGTCGTAGCGGATGACGCGCCCGTCGAAACCGGTTTCTTCGGCGAGCAGGCCGTTGGCGTGGTAGGCCAGGCGGTAGCACTCGTCGCGCTCGTTGATGATTTGCGACAGTTGCAGCTGGCCGTTGTCGTAGCGGTAGTGCAGGCAGCTGCCATCGGGGTTGATGCGCCGCGACGGCAGGTGCAGGCCGCCTTCGTACTCGAAGCGGGTCACCCGGCCCAGCTCGTCGCTTTGCGCGGTCACCCGGCCATAGGCGTTGTACTGATAGCGGCGCACACCGCCGCCAGGCAGCGACACTTCGCTCAGGCGCCCGGCCAGGTCCCAGGTGTACTGGGTGGCCGAGGCATTTTCGCGAAGGCGCATCACCAGGCGGCCGAGGGCATCGTAGCGGTAGCGCCGCGAACCGCCGCCGGGCAGGGCTTCGCTGACCAGTTGCCCAGAGGCGTTCCAGCCCAGCTCGTGCAGGCCGCCATCGGCCTGGCGGATGGCGACCAGGCGGCCCTGTTCGTCGTAGCGGTAGCCGGTGACCTGCCCACAGGGGTCGGTCTGGCTCAGCACATCGCCCTGGGCGTTGCGCTGGTACAACCAGCGCGCCTGGCCGCGGCGCACCTCGCACACATGGCCGTCGCGGTAGTGGTAGTGGGTAGCCTCGCCGTCCTCGGGGCGCACCGACAGCAGCTGCCCGGCGTCGTCGTAGCTATAGAGGGTTTCGGCACCCAGCGGGTTGCGCTCGCCGATCAGCCGACCCTTGGCGTCGTAGGTCTTATGGTGCTCGGCGCCGTCGGCATCCACCTGGCGCACCAGCCGGGCCTTGTCGTCGTGCTGATAGAACTGCTGACTGCCATCGGCGTTGTGCACCGTCACGCCGCCCTGGCCGTCCCACTGGTAGCGGGCCTCCAGGCCCGGCACGCTGGACCAGTGGCGCACGCAGCGGGCGTGCCGGCCCTCGCCTTCCCACTCCCAGTAAAACGCCGCGCCCCCCGCCAGCTGGCGTTCGAGGATGACATTGGCGGCGTCGTAGCGGTAGCGTTCGCGCTCGTCCAGGCCATTGCCGGCCTCGGTCAATTGCCCGGCGTCGTTGTAGTGGTAGGTGGCCAGGGTCGCCACCCGCACCCAAGGCGCCTGCTCACGCCCCTTGCTGTCGTACATCGACTGCCAGAACTGCTGCTCCACCGTCACCAGGCGGCCTTGCTGGTAGCTCAGCAGCAGGCGGTTGCCGGCGCCGTTGTCGATGTGCTGCAAGCGGCCGCTGTGATCGTACGCCAGGCTTACGCGGTTACCGTAGGCGTCGCTCAGGGCCATCAGCCGGCCATCGATGAAGTGCAGGTAGCGCGGGCGGGCGCCGGCCTCGGCGATCACCAGCTCGCCGTCGGTCTGGCCCAGGTAGATGGCCGCGCTGCACAGGCTGTTGCCGATCACCGGGCGCTGGCTGTCCGGCATCGGGAAGTGGGTGCGGCGGTTTTCGTGGTCGCACCACAGCACGCCCTGGCCGTCAGCCTGCAAGCGGTGGCACAGACTGTGGCTCCAGCCGGGGCCCAGGCCGTGGTCGATTTCAGCCGCGCTGGTGCGATACAGGCGCACCCACTCTACCGGCAGCACGCCGAACAGCTCGGCATCCTTGAGGGTGAGCAGCTCCTCGCCGGTGACCATCGACACCGGGCAGCGGTGGGTGGCTGTCTCGTCGGCGCGCTGGGCGGGCTTGTCGCTGGGGGTGCGCGGCTGGCTGGGGGCGTCGGGCAGGTCTTGCTCCTGCTCCACCCGGAGCGTGCTGTGGCGCTTGCCGCGCACCACCGACACGGCGTCGTCCACGGCCAGGTCGAGGCCCTGCGCGGCGCTCTTGATTGCCAGCGGCACCTTGGCCGCGCTGTTGACCTCGACACTGCCGCCGGTCAAGAGCGGCTGGGCGCGTTTGGTGTGGGTCGCCAGGGCATGCTGGCGGCTGAGATCGATCAGCCGTTGCAGGCCGTCCAGCAAGCCGCCGGCCCCCCGGGCGGTATTGCTGGCGTACTTGAGGCCCTTGGCGGTGAGGCGGAACGCCAGCCCCAGGCCGCCGGACAGCACGATCCCCAACAGCACATCCAGCAACAGCCCGGCATTGAGCATGGCGTAAGCCTGGGCCTGCCACTCGGGCGGGCTCAGGGCCAGCCACTGCAGGATCGCGGTGGCGTAGTAGAACATCAGCAGCTCGTCGTCGAGCATCAGAAAGGCGGTGTGCAGCAGGCTGCCGGCCTGGGCCTTGAGCTTGTCGAAGTCAGCCTCGCTGATGAACTGCAACAGCTGGTCGCGCGCGCCGTCGAGGTTGAACAGCAGCTTGACCAGGGCCTTGAGGTCGTCGAACAGGTTCATCAGCACGCTGCCGACACCCTTGGCCATTGCCTTGTGGATATCGTTCACCCGCTGCATCGACCCCACCGGCGGCATGCTGTCCCAATGCGGGGCGATGCGCTCGGCCCACTCGCCGTCCAACCAGCCCTTGAGCTGGTCGAGCAGGCTGTCGTACGAGGCGTACAGGGCCTGGACCTCGGCCGGGCTGACCTTGGGATGGAAGTGCAGACGGTAGCGGCGGTTGGCGTGGCAACCGCTGATGGTTGCCTGGCCGTTGGCATCGAGCACCCCTTCGAAGCGTTGCGGTACCTGGCCCGCCGCCACCTGCTCGACCAGTTGGTAGGGGGTGCCGCCGATGGGCACGAAGGCCAGGCTTTCGAAACGGTGCACGATGTTCAGCACGCCATTGGCCGGGCAGTTCGCGTAGCCGGTGATGCGCCGTTCGCCAAGGCCCTTGGCCTGGCGCATCACCTCGTTGCCGGCACTGTCGGTGAAGCGCAGCTCTTGCTCCAGGTCCAGCGCCCAGCCCAGCAAGAAGCTGTCCTGCAGCGCTTCGAAGGTGGCGAGGCTGTGCTGGCGGAAAGCGGCGATGCGTGCCGGGCCATCGGGCTTGTGGGCATCGAGATTGTCGAGGAGGAACTTGGCGTAGATGATCAGGCTCATGGCGTGATGTCCTTGTTCACGTGCGCCAGCAGCCGTTCCAGGGCTGGCGGGTCGAGCGGAGCACCCAGGGCCAGGCGCGCGACCTTGCAGCGCAGGTTGGCCTCGGGGAGGGCGAAGTAAAGGTCGGCATGGGCCTCGCGCAGCCATTGCATGAGGTTGTCCAGCACCGGGCCGGGGTCGTGCCGGTGCAGGTGCTCGAATAGCGCGGCGCTGGCCTGCCACCAGGGGAAAGGTTCGATGTTCAGGCGCTGTGCCTGGCGCAACGGGCGGGCCTGGCCGTTGCTCCAGACGCGGCTGAACACCGGCAGCAGCGGCGCCTCGCCTGGCGCGTGGTGATCGAGCAGGGCCAGCAACTGATGGCCGTCCCACAGACGCAGGAACACCGCGGTGCCGTCGGGCAGCTTCACCTGGGTCAGGCTGCGCAGGTAGTCGAACACCAGGGTCGGTGGGTGCGAGGACACCGCCAGCCAGCCCCAGTCAAGGCAGCGCTGGTTGCCGCACCAGATGAGGAAGTCCCCTTGCGGCGCGGCCTCCACCAGGTAAGGCATGGCCTCCAGCCAGCCGGCATAGGGGGTACCTTTCCACAGTGGCTGGGGCACGTGAGAGCCATCGCGCTGCCGGTAGGCGGCCAGCGTGTCGGCCTTTGCAAGGCTGCCGAACACCAGGTAAAGCCGCTCACCATCAGCCAGAGGGCTGGCTGCCAGCCAATCTTGGGGGGCAAGGGTTTCACAGCTCACAGGCACCCTCCTTGCACCGCTCGCATTCCTCGCAGAACGCGGCATTGCGCCGGAAGGTGTCGAGCTGCGCCTGGGTCAGCGGCAGGCCCGCCACCGAGCGTTCGGCCTCGGCCGTGATACCCGGCAGCAGCGGCGCGGCCGGGGTGCCGGCGGCGACCTGGCCACTGGAGTCGACATACAGCGAGCCACCCACGGTTACCCCGCCAGCCGCGATCCGCACGAAACCACCGCCCGCCCGTAGCACCACCTCGCTGCCGGCATCCAGCACCAGGCGCTTGCCGGCCGACAGGTGGATTTCCTGCCCGGCCTCCACCAGCAGGGCCTGGCCCAGGGTGATGTGCCGGCTGTTGGCGACGGTCAGGTGGTCGTCGCCGCGCAGCTCGGTCTTGCGGTCGCCGTGCACGGTGCGGTGCTGCTGAGCGTGGTATTCGCTGTGCACGTCGGCCAACACCGTGTCGTGGCGCTCATGGCCGACATGGCTGCGCTGGTCGTGGCCGATGCGCTGCTCCCAGTCTCGCTGGGCGTGGATGTAGATCTGCTCCTGGCCGGCGCGGTCCTCGATGCGCAGCTCGTTGTGGCCTTGGGCCGCGGGCGAGCTGTGGGTTTTGAACACGCTGCGGGTCTTGTGGGCGGGCAACTCATAGGGCGGCTGGTGCTCGGCGTGGTACAGGCAGCCGGTGACCAGCGGCCGGTCGGGATTGCCGTCGAGGAAGCTCACCAGCACTTCCATGCCCACCCGCGGGATGACCAGCCCGCCGTACTGGTTACCGGCCCACTGGCTGGCGACGCGCAGCCAGCAGCTGGTCTTTTCATCGAGCCGGCCATCGCGATCCCAGTGGAACTGCACCTTGATCCGGCCAAGGCGGTCGCAGTGGATCTCCTCCCCTTGCGGGCCGGTCACCCGGGCGGTCTGGGCGCCGTGCACGCGAGGCCGTGGGCTGGGGGCTGGAGGCCGGTAGGGGGTGCCCCAGGGCAAGGCCTTGAAGGTGTTGCGGTAGCCTTGCCAGGCCTCGCCGGCGGTGCTGGCGGCGGCCTCCTCCAGCACTTGGGGCTGGTGGCCCTCGTGGGTCACCTCGGCCAACAGCCAGAGCGCGTTCCAAGCGGCGCGCGGGTGTGCTTCGAGGGTGAAGAAATAACCGCAGCGCAAGGCCGGTTGGTCACTGTTGCCTTCGGCTTGCAGGTAGTCGGCGCGGTGGCCTTCCAGGGCCCGCTGGCTCAGTTGGCGGCCACGCTCGCGGTCGGTGAAATCCCCCGGGTAGCCGTAGTCCTCCAGGTCCGGCTGGGGCACAGGCAGTTCGGGTTGATGCTGGGCTTCGAGCAGCAGCTTGGGCTTGAGCGGGTCATAGTCGCGCCGGCTGACCCGCCCGGTACGCGCCGCCACCCGCGCGCCGAACTGGCTGACCACCGGCTGCTGCGCGACCTGGCCGCTGTCCGGCGCGAAGGGGGTGGGCCGCGCCAGGCGCGGGAAGGCGCTCTGCTCGTCGCCGAACACCAGCAGGTGGGCGTCGGCGCTGTGCTCGAAGTGGTAGTGCAGCCCCTCCTCCTCGCACAGGCGCTGCACGAAGGCGAGGTCGGTCTCGTCGTACTGGGTGCAGTACTCGCGTTTTGGGTATGGGATGGGGCCGAGGCGGAACACGTAGGCGTCGGCGAGGATGCCGTGGGCCTTGAGCACCGTGGCGATGATCTGCGGCACATTTTGCTGCTGGAAGATCCGCAGGTTGCGGCAGTGCACCAGGCTGGCCAGGCGCGGTACCAGCTCCAGGTGATAGTGGGTCAGCCGCCGCCCGCTGTCGGCTTGGGCGACGCTGGCGACCTGGCCGTGGAAGCACTGCTCGTCATTGCCGACCCGCAGCGTGGCCAGTTTGTGCAGCAGGCTTTCGAGGTCGAGCGACGGGTCTTCACTGACCAGTTCGAGGTGGAATGAATAGGGGCAACTCAGTGCCTCTGCCCCTTTGAAGCGCAAAACCTGCAAGTCCGTTTGAACACCATGAACTTGCAAACTGAAAAGGGGTTGATCGCCAGGACCGGACATTCGCATTCCTTATGACAGGTACGTCCAAGGCGCCCCACTTGCATTCCGTGCAAGTAAAGGGTCGCGCCAGAGCGGTAAATAAGCACCCGAATCATAAGGCAATGAAAATGCGCAAGTTTCTGCGCACCTGCACACAAACCATTGATTTAAAAGAAGAATTACGAAATTACTTCAAATCGTTACTTATAAAAATAATGCAGGATTTTAACCTCTCTGCATTTATCAATTCAGATGCCTCCTATATGCGAATAGGAAGGATCTGAATAATTAAGAAAACGTTTAAACAAACTTATAAACAGCACCCGGCACAACCAGGCCGTTTCAGACGGGAACAGCCAGAATGAACTCGCGATACCCGGACAAGATCACGTACACCGCGAAGTAGCAGAAGATTGCCGCCGACAGCAGGTACGACCAGGTCAGCAGCCGATCGCCGAGCAAGCGCCCGCCATGGCTGGCGATGCCGCACAGCGACAGGCACCAGAACAACCCGGCAGCGAAGAAGCCGGCGAGGAACATCCCGGCTTCGAACAGGCTGCCGCCCCCCGAGCGGGAGATCAGCACCCCGCCTACGGCGGCGAACCAGAGGATCGCGCTGGGCGAGGACATGGCCAGGAAGATCCCGCGCAGGAACTCGCGCCAGCCCGACTCCACCACCACCTGCCCACGCCCCTCCAGGTGCCCGCCGCGCCAGGCCGCCAACAGCATCTTCACGGCAAACCACACCAACAGTACCGAACCGCCCAGCCACAAAGTCCAGCGAACCGCTTCGAACTGCAGCAGCACGGTCATCCCGGCCAGCGCCGCCAGGGCGTAGATCAGGTCACCAACGCAGGTGCCCAGGCCCAGCCAGAAGCCCTGGAGAAAGCCGCGCTGCATGGCCAGGGTGATCATGGCGATATTGGCCACGCCGATGTCCAGGCACAGGGACAGGCTGAGGAGGAAACCGTTGGAAAAAGGCATGGCGCACTCGGTGCAGTGAGAAAGTTGGCCTATTGAACACTGGCCGGGGCGCGCGGGTATTGGAAAAAATTGCGCCTGCTCAGGCCATCGCCGCCTGCTCGAAGACCTCATCGGCCCATTGGTTGAGGCTCTTGCCGGCAGCATGGGCGGCAATACTGGCGGCCGCATGGACTTCCGGGCGGATGCGCAGCATGACTTTGCCAGAGGCTGGTTTTTCAGGGGTGATGCCCTGCTCGGCGCAATCGGCCAGGTAATCGTCCAGCGACTCGCGAAACGCTTCGTGCAGCTCGGGTACGGAGCTTGCGTGGAAACTGATGATATCGCGCAGGCCAAGTACACGGCC
Organism: Pseudomonas sp. EMN2; assembly: GCF_009650555.1. Taxonomy (NCBI): domain Bacteria; kingdom Pseudomonadati; phylum Pseudomonadota; class Gammaproteobacteria; order Pseudomonadales; family Pseudomonadaceae; genus Pseudomonas; species Pseudomonas sp. EMN2. The sequence continues at coordinate 46,363 of NZ_VZZR01000015.1, read as the reverse complement.
GACGAAGATATCGTCACGGTCGTCGTAATCGATGCGGGCGGCATAGCCCTTGTAACGCATGCAGCTCATGGTCGGACTCCTGCCCGCAGCAGAATCTCACGGGCTTCTTCAATCTGATACCGCCTGGCCTCCTTGCCAGGAAGTGGGCGGTGGCATCGCCAGCACTGCTCACAATGCTATCAAATTAAGATAGCACTCCAGCCCAGAGCATTCATTCAGGATTTTTCATCACCCGCCAACACCCGCGCATAGCGCTCACGGTCCACATTCGCCCCGCTCAGCACCACCGCCACCCGCTTGCCGGCCTGGCGCTCGCGCTCCTGCATGAGCGCAGCCAGCGCGGCAGCTCCTGCCCCTTCGGCGGTGTTGTGGGTCGCTTCATGATACAGGCGCATGGCGCTGGCGATCTCGTCATCGCTCACCCGCACGATGCGTGCTGCATGCTCGCGCACCAGCGCAAAGGCCTCTGGATGGGGGACCCGGCAGGCCATGCCGTCGGCAAAGGTGTTGGCGCTGGCGGTGGTGACGATGCGGCCTTGCTCGAAGCTTTGCGCGTAGGCATCCGCCGCGCTGGATACCACACCGACGATCTCGGTGCGCAGCCCCAGCAAGTTGCGCGCCTGGATCAGCCCGCAAATGCCCGAGCCCATGCCGATCGGCACATACACGCAATCCAGGTCGGAGACCGCCTCGAACAGCTCCAGGGCGTAAGTGGCGACGCCCTTAACCAGTTCCGCATGGAACGACGGCACCATGGCATAACCACGCACTTCGGCCAGGCGCGCCGCCTCTTCACGCGCCACGTCGAAATCGACGCCATGCTCCACCAGTTCGGCGCCGAGGGCGCGCATGGCGGCGTTCTTCTCCCGCGAGTTGCCTTCAGGCACCACGATCACCAGGGGCAGGCCAGCCTGACGTGCCGCCAAGGCCATGCTCTGGCCATGGTTGCCACGGGTGGCGGTGACCAGACCACGCGGCAACACCGCCTGCGCCTGCAGCGAACGCACATAGACCAGCCCGCCGCGCACCTTGAACGCGCCGGTGGGCGCATGGTTCTCATGCTTGACCCACAACTGGCAGCCAAGCCGCTCCGCCAGCAGCGGCCAGGCGTGCTGCGGGGTCGGCGGAACGTGCTGATGGACGTAAGTGGCCGCTTCACGCAGCGCGGGCAGGTCGAACATGACGATCATCCTTCATCGGTACGAGGTTGAACCGATCCTAAGCGCCGGGCATTGTATGGGTCCAAAGTTATATTGCATGGGTGGCAATATCGTGTGGACTCCAACCCTGGCCGATGACGGCCAGCCGCGTTACCTGGCACTGGTGGCAGCCATTGCCGAGGCCATCGAACGCGGAGAACTCAAGGTGGGTGAGCGCCTGCCGCCCCAGCGACGGCTGGCCTGGACCCTCGGCCTCAACCCCAGCACCACGCAGCAGGCCTACCGCGAAGCGGCGGCGCGGCACCTGGTGTCCGGCGAGGTGGGGCGTGGCACCTATGTGCTGGCGGGCAGCAAGGAGGCGACGCTGTTCCGTCTCAAGCAGCCGGACCACCAGCAGGCGGTCATCGACCTGTCGACCAACGTGCCGGTAGCCGACCCGCACAACCTGGACCTGCGACACAGCTTGCTGACCCTGCTCGGCCAGGGTGAAACCGCCCTGCTCGAACACTACCTGGGCCCCGAACAACTGCTGCTCGGCCGAGTGCAGGGTGCCCGCTGGCTGGCCAACCGCGGCCTGGCCCTGGCGCCGGATGAACTGCTGCTGTGCGGCGGTGCCCAGCAAGGCCTGACCACGATATTGCAGTCGCTGTGCCAGGCCGGTGAACCGGTCATGGTCGAGGCGCTGACCGCCCCGGGCATCAAGGCCGCCTGTCGCCAACTGCGCCTGCCGGTGCACGGTGTAGCGCTGGATGAGCAGGGCCTGTGCCCAGAGCAACTGGACCGGGTTGCCCGCGCCAGCGGTGCTCGCCTGCTGGTAACCACCCCGACCCTGCACAACCCGACCGCTGCCTGCCCGAGCGACGCCAGGCGCCAGGCCTTGGCCGAGGTGGTCAGGCGCCACCAACTGCTGGTGATCGAAGATGACGTGTATGGGGCGCTCTCGGACAACCCACCGCTCTATCCGTTGCTGGAAGGCCGCGGCATCCTGATCAGCAGCCTGTCCAAGACGGTCGCCGCCGGGCTACGCCTGGGCTGGATCGCCGCCCGCCCGGGCTTGCTCGAACAGATCGACCCCCATGCCCAGGCCACCCACTGGCCGGTTTCGCCGCTGAATTTGCACATTGCCTGCCAGTGGATTGCCGACGGCACCGCCGCACGTCGACTAGCCTGGCAACGGCAGGAAATCAGCGAGCGCTGGCGCCTGGCGCGGGCGATATTGGGCGATCACCTGGTGGCCGGAGCAGTGCCTTCACCGCATGCCTGGGTCGCCACGCCCGGCGATGCCGAAACGCTGGTGGTGCGCTGCCGCGCGCAGGGCGTCGAGGTGGTCCCGGCGAGTGTGTTCGCGATTGGTACTCAGACGCTGCAGGCGGTGCGGATCAGCCTGTCGGCGGCACTTGGCCGCGCCCAGTTGAAACAGGGGCTGGAGGTGGTTGCCCGGGTGATGGCGGAACAGGGGTAAGAGACGCTGGGTTGAATTGCCTGTACGGGCCTCATCGCCGGCAAGCCGGCTCCCACAGGTATGTGCCATGCCTGAACCTTGCGCCGCCCACTGTGGGAGCTGGCTTGCCAGCGATGCGCCACGACAGTGGCGCCCGCTTCACTGATTCAATCTTGCCCCCAAGTCTTTAAGACTTTCCCCATTCCCTGTAGTCCATTTCCCAAACATACTCCAAACCCCTTTCAAGCCATTGCGGTGGTATGGGTCGGGTTCTAGTCTCGGCCAGTCGTTGCAAATTCAACGACCGGCTTTGACAGGCCGACCGAAGTTACCAACGCATCAATTGGCTTTTATGGCGGTTGTGCGTGGGGCACTTTCAAGTGCGCCGGGTTCCTAGCTTCCTCGGTCTGTCAACCCACGTACCGCCGCCACCCACTTGTTTGACAGCAAATCGTGGTGGCTTCATTTCATGAAGCTGGGAGTTCACCATGTTGAAGATCGTCCCCGATCCACCCCACAACCATCACTCTCTTGAAGACACCCTGATCCAGGCCACGGAGTACGCCCTGTGCGCGCAGGCTGTGGCGCAACAGGCCATTTCGGTCCAGCAGTCCAAGTCGCCCACGTCAATTCTGATCATGGCGTTGATGCATGAGATCGAGGCGCTGCGGGTGCTGCTTGAGTCAGCGTTGATTCAGGTGCAGATGCCGCAGATGGAGCGCCGGGCGTTCCACTAGGCCGTAGGTCTTATGTCGCCTGGTCTGGCGCTATCGCGGAGCAAGCCCGCTCCCACGCAGGCATAACGCTGCGGGCTGGAGGGCGTGGGAGCGGGCTTGCCCCGCGATAGGGCCCGCCCAGGCACCGATCATTTCAGGGAGAGTGAGCCATGAACACAGACGACACCACGCCCCGTACCACTGCGGGCAAAACCAAGTTCTACCAAGGCGAAGGCAAGACCGACCCGCTGTTCTGCATCGAGCCCGGCATCCCTTGCCAGCATGCGCGGGACCAGGCTTCGGAGCTGATGGGCTGCGTGCGTGACCTGACCATCGCCGGGATCATGGAGGAAAAGCCGCAACTGCTCTGGGCGTCGTATTACCTGAGCGCGCTGGCCAAGGCGCTGATGGATGATGCCGAATTGGGGATGAAGCACTGAACTTCCACATCTGCCTCAGCTACGACCTCGTGTCGCGAAAGTGCTGCTCTGCGGCCCTTTCGCGGCACAAGGCCGCTCCTAGAGTGGGCGTACAAGTTCAGGGTACAGCGGCCTGTCGGTGATGAAAGGGTCAGACTCAACCCTGCTGACAGCCCTCGCCCATGGCACGATACTGCAGCGTGTGCACCTGCCCTTGATGATCCTCATAGGTCATGGTGGCGGGTACCACTTCACAGACGTTGGGAATGGTCGACAGGTTGATCACGCGCTTGATGTCGAGGTTGGTGGAGTAGTCGTACTGCTCGACCACAGGTTGGCTGGCGGCGGGCTTGGCCTCGTCTGCCAGGGCGAACGAGGACATACCGACCAATGCAAGAATCAGTAGAGCTTTCATGGGCAACGACCTTGATGGCTATCAAGCTGATCGAGTGACTTCTGATGCCGTCAATGGCGCGGAGAAGTTGTCATCGGCGATGCCAATGACACGAAGTACCGATCCCGCTTTGTCGTACTGCTGGGGGGATGGGGAAAATTCTACTCCCCGCCTGGAATAGTTGAACCCCGAAGTAGGACAATCACCCTTGCCGGTTTTGCAACAATCTGCGACAAAGCCAGGCCCTGATTGTTACCCGCCTGATCATGTCCACACTGACCTTCACTCTCCTCCCCCACCTGCAACGCCGCCTGCTGGACCATTTCTACCGCCAGCACGGCTCACGCATGCGCGCCGCCGGCGAGGGCGAGCAGTGGGTGGCGCGCGCGGGCGAGATGATCGCGGGGATGAACCTGATAACCGTGGCGGACGGCCGCTGGCTGACCGGGCTGTTCGTCGTGCCGGACTGGCGTGGCCAGCGGGTGGCAGCACGGCTGATCGAAGCAGGCCTGCAAGGCACTGCTGGCCCGACCTGGCTGTTCTGTGAGCCGCAACTGGCACCCTTCTATGAGCGTCTGGGCTTCAGCGTTACCGAGCAGTTGCCCGAAGCCCTGGCCTCGCGCCTGGCCCGCTACCGGCGCAGCAAGCCGTTGCTGGCGCTGGTGCGCAATCAGTCCTCGGCCACATCAAGCCCGGGGAACAGCACCTCGGTGTAGCCGAACTTGCTGAAATCCTGGATGCGCGAGGGGTAGAGCCGGCCGATCAGGTGGTCACATTCATGCTGCACCACCCGGGCATGGAAGCCGTCGGCGAAGCGGTTGATCGGGTTGCCCTGCGGGTCGATGCCCGAATAGCTGATGTGCTTGTAACGTGGCACCACACCCCGCAGGCCCGGCACCGACAGGCAGCCTTCCCAACCGTCCTCGACCTCCGTGGCCATCGGCGTGATCACCGGGTTCAACAGAATGGTCGTGGGCACCGCCTCGGCTTCCGGGTAGCGCTCGCTGCGCTCGAAACCGAAGATCACCAGCTGCAGGTCGATACCGATCTGCGGCGCCGCAAGCCCCACACCGCCAACGTGGCGCATGGTCTCGAACATGTCGTCGATCAACTGTTGCAGCTCGGCGCTGCCGATCATCTGTGCGGGCACGGGCGGGGCGATGCGCAGCAGGCGTTCGTCGCCCATCTTGAGGATGTCACGGATCATCGGGTGTTCGACTCGTGGGGGTGAGGTTCGGGTGTCACCGGGTGCTCATGGCCAAGTACGGTGATGGTTTCCTGCGGATTGTCATGGGCAAAGTCCTTCTCGCCAGGGTTCTTGCCCTCGCTCGACATATGCTCGATCACCGCGTTCATCTCCGCCCCCAGCAGCAGCACGGCGGCAGAAATGTAGAAATACAGCAAGAGCACGATGATCGCACCAATACTGCCGTACATGGCGTTGTAATCGGCGAATGTCTTCACGTAATAGGCAAAGCCCAAAGACGCGATGATCCACACCACCACCGCCAGCACCGAGCCAGGGGTGATGAAGCGAAATTTCTGCTTCACGTCGGGCATCACGAAATAGATCAGCGCCACCGCGACCATCATCAGGATGATGATCGCCGGCCAGCGCAGCACGGTCCAGACGATGACCACCGCCTCCTGCAGGCCCACCTGGGCGGCGATCCACTCCATGACCTGTGGCCCGAGCACCATCAGCGCAGCGGCGGCCAGCAGCATGCCGGCGATGCCGATGGTGTAGATCACCGACAACGGAATCCGCTTCCACAAAGGCCGCCCTTCGGGCACGTCATACGCGGCGTTCATCGCGCTCATCATCAGGCGCACGCCCGCCGACGCGGTCCACAGGGCAATCACGATACCCACCGAGAGCAGGCCACCTTTGGATTGCTGCAACTGGTCGATCACCGGGTTGACCTGCTCCAGCGCCTGCGGTGGCAGCACCAGCTCCGACTGCAGGCGCAGCCAGGAGAAGAAATCCGGCAAATGCAGGAAACCGATCAGGGCGATCAGGAACAGCAGGAAGGGGAACAGCGAGAACAGCATCTGATAGGCCAGCGCGGAGGCATAGGTGGACATCTCGTCGTCAAGGAACTCCTTGACGGTGCGCACCAGCACGCGGTGCAGGGGCAGGCCGCGCAGGTCGGGGAAAATCATAGCGTCTCCTTTCGCCGCTTGATCATCTGAGGGTCTAGTTCACTACAGGGAAAGGCCTGTCAATGCAGACAAGTCTAATAGACCCTGCCGCCGCCGTGGTTGCTCAGTGTGCAGGTTAAGAAAAACGCCTCACCCGCCCCCACGTCGTGGGAGCGGCGGTGCGCCGATGCGACTTGCACCGAGATCAACTCTCCAGTTTCAAGGCTTCTTCAGCGCATCCTTGGCCTTGCCCACCGCCTGCTGCGCCTCGCCCTTGAGCTCCTGGGCCTTGCCTTCGGCGCGCAGCCGATCGTTGTCGGTCACCTTGCCGACGCCTTGCTTGATGTTGCCCACGGCCTCGTTGGCCAGACCTTTGGCTTTGTCTTTGGTGCCACTCATGGGATGTCTCCTTGCGCGAAAGACACGGAAAATCGTGCCGACAGGGGGTCGACCCGCGCCCCTTTGCCAGAGTTTCAATCGGTTCGATTGCCGCCAGCCGAACGGCAAACAGCGGGCGAATACCGCACCGATTCACCTGCCACGGCGCCGCGAAGCCGAACGGCTGCCCTAGAATCGCCCCCAGACAGCCCGCCCGTACACGGCGCGGCACATAACAACAAACAGTCAGTGGAACCCCGCACCATGCGCTTGATGCCTGCGCTGGCAGCCCTGCTGCCGCTGCTCCCCTTGCCCGCCCACGCCGCCGCGCCTGCCCAGATGCAGACGCTGACCGTCAACCGCTATGCCGACGACGGCCAGCCCGGCAGCCTGCGCTGGGCCATCGAAACCAGCAACCTGAACCCCGGTCACTACCGCATCGATATCGCCGCCGTGGGTAAACCGCCCCATGTGATCCGCCCGGCCCGAGCGCTGCCGGAAATCAAGGGGCCAGTCAGCATCACCGGCCTGGCCTGGGCCCGCGACGGCCAGTACATCACCATCGATGGCTCGGGCTACATCAAGGACCAAGGCGTGCACACCTGCCCAGGCGCCCTGCCCGGCCAGTACGGCACCAACGTGCGCACCACCACCAACCCCGGCCTGGTACTGCGCGATACCCAAGGCGTGCACATCCAGGGCCTGGAAGTGCGTAACTTCTGCATCGGCATCCTGGTCAACCGCGCCAGCCACAACGTCATCGAAGACAACCTGATCGTCGCCAACAAGGGCGGCGCCGGCATCATGCTGACCGGCGACGACGGCGCCGGCAACCCGACCGCCACCACCACGAACAACAACAAGGTCCTGCGCAACCAGCTGATCGACAACGGCGATGGCCTGGAGCTGACCCGTGGCGCGGCGTTCAACCTGGTCGCCGACAATCTGTTCCGCTCCACCCCAGCCAACCCGGAACCTTCCCAGGGCATCGAGATCCTGCTGGGCAACGACAACAGCGTGGTGCGTAACCGCTTCGAAAACTATTCTGACGGCCTGCAGATCAACTGGGGCAAGCGCAACTACCTGGCCGCCAACACCTTCAGCGGCAACTCCATCGGCGTCAGCGTCACCGGCGAGGGCAACGTCCTCGACGGCAATCTGATCCACGGCAACCGTATCGGCGTAGCGTTAAGGCCAGAGCCGGACATCACCGCCACCCGCCTCACCGCCAACCGCATCTGGAGTAACAGCCAGGATATCCGCCGCTGCGAGGCCGGGGGTTCGTGCGTGGCCGACCAGCGCACCGGCGCCATCGTCTTCGGCGTGCCGGCCCAGGCCCACGCGCTGTACGTGGGCTCGCGCGGCATCGGGGCGCAGTTGGCGAAGCAGGACCAGGCAATCATCTGCGACCCCAAGGGCGAACCCAAACCTTGCCAGCCGCTGCCCAACCACAACCAGCAACCGCCGACTCTGATCGCCCTGGAGGGCAATGTGCTGCGCGGCGAGGTGCAGGGGCCGGCATCGAGCCTGCTGCGGGTCGAGCTGTTCGGCAATGCCCAGGCCGAGGCGACCGAGGCCGAGCAGTATCTGGGTGAAGTGCTGATCAAAAGCGATGCCAAGGGTCAGGCGCGGTTTGCTCAGGCGCTTGTCCAAAGCGAAGGGCTGCAAAGCTTCACCGCGACCGTCACCACCGCTGATGGCGCAACTTCAGCGTTGAGCAAAGCACTTCGTCGTTGAGGCAACCGGCCTTGTCGCCACCAAGCTGGCGGCAAGGCAGCCACTGCCGATTTCACGTAGCATGGGTACTTTCCCACCACCACTGTCCATCGCCATGCTGATTCCCTACGAGCAACTCGAAGCCGACACCCTCACCCGCCTGATCGAGGACTTCGTCACCCGCGACGGCACCGACAACGGCGACGACACGCCACTGGAAACCCGTGTACTGCGGGTGCGCCAGGCGCTGGCCAGGAAGCAGGCATTCATCCTGTTCGATTTCGAGAGCGAGCAATGCCAGCTGCTGGCCCGGCATGATGTGCCGGCGGAACTGCTGGCGCCCTAGGCCTGCACTTTCGCCTGCTGCTCTTTGATCCGCTTGTACACCTCCACCCGGTGTACATCGACATGGCGCGGTGCGCTGATGCCGAAGCGAACCTGGCCATTCTCGACCGACACCACCTGGATGCTGATGTCGTCCCCGATGAAAATCACCTCACCCACTTCACGCCCGATTACCAACATGCTCCGATCCTCCAGCCATATGGAAAACCGGAGACTGCCTTGATGGCTTTCTCCTACTCAATCGCTCTGGGGTGAAATAGACCTAGCCTACTCGCATAGGTAAAAGGTCCTACAAAAATGCGGCTTAACCATAATGCCAGTCAGTTAAGCCAATTGGGGCCGCTGCGCGACCCTTCGCGGGTAAACCCGCTCCCACAGGATTGCACAAAATCTCTAGCTAACGCTGTAGCTGTGGGAGCGGCGGTTCGCCGCTGCGATTTACCCGCGAAGGGCTGCAAGGCAGCCCCATTGGTGGCGATGAAGCACTAACTGACGGGCATTAGGCTCAACCAGCACTTTTGCCGGCCTTGGCGCGCATCTTGACCGCCATATCGGCCATTTCGTCATACAGCCGCTGGGGCGCCTGGCACTTGAGCTGCCATGCCTGGCGACCGGCTTCGTGGGGCAAGATGAGGAATTCGCCGGCGGCCACCTGTGCATGAATGTACTCGGCAATATCGGCAGCACTGATGGGCGAACCTTCCAGCAACTTGCCCACCTGTGCTTTCATTGCCGGGGTCGGCCCACGGAACGAATCGAGCAGGTTGGTCTGGAAGAACGACGGGCAAACCACGTGCACCGCCACCCCGACCTGGCGCAGCTCCACCAGCAGGCTTTCCGACAGCGCCAGCACCCCGGCCTTGGCCACGTTGTAGTTGCTCATGCCCGGGCCCTGCATCAGCGCGGCCATGGAGGCGATGTTGATGATCCGCCCACGGCTGCGTTCGAGCAGCGGCAGGAACGCCTTGCATCCCTTGACCACGCCCATCAGGTTGACCGCGATCTGCCAGTCCCAGTCTTCCAGCGACAGCTCGCTGAAGAAGCCGCCCGAGGCCACCCCCGCGTTGTTGACGATCACGTCGCAGCCCCCCAGGCGCTGTTCACAGGCCTGGGCCAGGGCGGTGAGCTGGCTGTAGTCGCGCACGTCGCAGCGCTGGACAAAACCGTCGCCACCGACGGCGCGCACCAGCTCCAGTGTCTCGCGCAGGCCCACCTCGTTGACATCGGCCAACGCCAGCTGCCAGCCCTCACGGGCCCAGCGCAGGGCAATCTCACGGCCCAGGCCGGAACCGGCCCCGGTGATCATCATTCGCTTGTGCATGGTCGCTGCCTTGTCCTGAACAGTGGGAATGCCCGGCAGTCTAGCGACAAGCAGGGTTGCGCCGGTGTGGCATCAGGCCGCTGAATGTGAGGGTATCGGGCGACGCCGGGGAACTGGCCGGCGTGTACCGACAGCAGATTGAATCTTTACCGGCGCGCACCGGTCGGAAACTAAGAGCGGCCAGCATTGTTCCGCGGCCCTTGACCCCCAACCACGCAAGGACTCCGCCATGACCACGATCCTCATCATCATCCTGATCCTGCTGCTGATCGGTGGCTTACCAGTCTTCCCCCACTCGCGCAGTTGGGGTTATGGCCCTTCAGGCATCGTCGGCGTGGTGCTGGTGGTGCTGTTGATCCTGGTGTTGCTGGGGCATATCTGACCTAGCCACGCGGCGGCACCAGGCGCAAATCACCGCGCAGGCGCCGCAACAGCGCCTCGCGGTCCAGCGGCAGGGCGAGGTAGTCGCCCTGGGCGCTCTCGCAGCCCATCCCCAGCAAGGCCAGGTGCTGTTCTGCGCTGGAGACCCCGACCACCGTCAGGTGCTGTTCGAGGGCCAGCGCCAGGTTCAGGCAATGCTGCACCACCGCACGGCACCGGGCTTCGTGGGGCAAGCCGCGAATGAAGCGCTCGGCCAGTTTGATCCGGGTGAACGGCAACTGGCACAACAGCTGGCTGCCGGCCTGGTCGCTGCCGAACTCGGCCAGGCTCAGCTCGCAGCCCAGCGCCCGCAGGCGCAGCAAGTTCTCAAGCTCCACCACGGTGATGTGGTAGAGGCTGCGCCCGCTCAGCTCGAAGCACAGGTGACGCATGTCGAAGCGCTGCTGGTGCAGCAAGGTGCGAATGCGCAACACCAGCGAGCGGCCCCGCAACTGCGGCCCCTGCAGGCGCAGGGTGATGCGCAACCGGCGCCCCTCGCCCTGCAGTTCGCTGTGCAGCGCCAGGCCCTGCTCAAGCAGTAGCAACGCCAGTTCATCGAGCAAGCCACAACGCTCCACGACGGGCAGGAAGATCTCCGGTGCCAGCACCCCCATCAGCGGATGGTGCCAGAACGGTATCAGGTCAACGCCAGTGATGCGCCCGTCGCGCAGGTCGAAACTGGGCAGATAGAACGCCGTGAACTGCCCGTCGCGCATGCCGCGGCGCACCCCTTCCTCACCCGGCCAGAGCACCGCCGGGCGGGGTGAGGCGGTATCCGGCGGCAGCGGATTCGGCAGGCACTGGCGCAGCATCTCCACCGACAAGGGCGGATCCATGTCGGCGATGAAACGCATGCCTAGCCGCTCCACCAGTTGCTGTACGCCGCGGCGCATGCTCGGGCTCAGGCTGCTGGTCAACAGCACCGCACCCGCCAACCTGGCCTTGCCCAGCCGATGGAGGAACTCCAGGGTATCCATGCTGCCGTCGCTCCCGCCCGTCAGGGCACACACCGCCAGATCGACCCGTCCGGTCTGCTGCAGACCTAACAGGGCTTCATTGGCATCCTGTGCCTGCAACACCTCGGCACATCCCAGGTAACCAAAGGTCTTCACCGCGATCACCCGCTGGAAGCGGTGCTCTTCGACTACCAGCACCCGCAACCCGTCTACCTCCATGTTCCACCTCTCGCTGCTCAACTCTGACCGACGTGCCTGTCACGTGCGGCGCTGTTCTGTGTGCTGTAGCGCTGCAACACCCGTTCAAGCTCACTCAGCGCCTGGCAAACGGCCTCCAGTTGCCCGGGCGGGAGCGTGCCGCCGGCACAGCTGCGCTCGACCTGCTCGCAGGCCTCGATCACCTTGCGGGCGCGAATGATGCGCGCCCCACCCTTGATCCGGTGAGCCAGCGCAGCCAGTGCCCCCAGATCCTCGTTTTCGCCATGGCCGAGCAGTTGGCCAAGGTCTTTGCGGTTGCTGGCCAGCAGGTCATTGAGCAGCGCGTCCAGCGCCTGCTGGTCGCCCCCGGTCAGACGCTCCAGGCTGCTCAGGTCGAAGCCGTCGCCCACGGCGACGGGCGCATCGTCACTCACCCGCGGCATGCCCATCAGTGCTTGGGCGAGGGCCTTGAGCCCCAACGGCTTGAAATGGCAGGCATCCATGCCAGCACGCTCGCAGCGCAGGCGCTCACCTACCAGCGCATTGGCCGTCAGCCCCAGCACCCGGCAGGCCCGGCGCCCCTGCCGGCGCTCGTGCAGGCGAATCGCCCGGGCCAGGGTGTAGCCATCGAGCACGGGCATGTTGCAGTCGCTGATCACCACATCGAAATCGCCCTGCAACCACGCGCGCAAGCCTTGGGCGCCATCTTCGGCAACGCTGGCGCGATGGCCTAGGTAGCCCAGCTGATTGGCCAGCAGCAGGCGATTGGCCGGATAGTCATCGACCACCAGTACCCGCAAGCTCTCACTCTTTGCCAGCAGGGCGTCGGGCGCCTCCTGCGCCGCCAGCGCTTCGCGGGCCTTGACCCGCTCGAGCCGCAGTGCCAGATCGATCCGCGTGCCCACGCCCAGGGTGCTGCGCAGGTGCATGTGCCCGCCCATCAACTCGCACAAGGTACGGCTGATCGACAGGCCCAGCCCCGCCCCGCGCCGTGCAGACTGGCGGTTGTTGCTGGCCTGCCAGAACAGCCCGCCAAGCCGTGACAGCTCCGCCTCGGGAATGCCGATACCGGTGTCCTCCACGGTCAGCTCGACCGCCATCGCACTTACCTGCACGGCGCTGCGCAGGCTTACCCGGACACTGCCACGGTGGGTGAACTTGATCGCGTTGCTCAGCAGGTTGGCAAGGATCTGCTTGAAGCGCAGCGGGTCGAGCAGTACCTCGGCGTCCGCCGGCCCCTCCAGCTCCAGCAGCAGTTGCAGCCCCTTGCTGCGTGCCTGCTGCTCGAACAGTTGCACCACCTCGGCCACATGCTGTTGCAGACACACCGGCTGCGGCGCCAACTGCAGGTGACCGGTTTCGATGCGGGTAACGTCGAGGATGTCGCCGATCAGCTCGAGCAGGCTGCGCGCCGCGTCCGAGGCGACTTCGATCGACAAGCGGTCGAGCACCCCCTGCTCGGCCTTGCGCAAGGCCAGTTCGAGCATACCCAGCACGGCGTTGAGCGGCGTGCGTATCTCATGGCTCATGGTGGCGAGGAAGTGAGTCTTGGCCTGGTTGGCGCTGTCGGCATCATCCTTGGCCGCCTGCAACTGCACCTGCAGGTGCTGGCGTTCGGTGACATCGATCCAGCCGGCGATCACCCCGGCCTGGCCATCACGCAGACCGCGGTAAGGGAGCATCCAGTGAGACAGGGTCCTTTGCCGACCTTCGCCCAGGCTGACCTGCAGGTCTTCGACATGCACCCGGCCGCTGGCCAGCACCTCGCGCCAGGCGCCCTGCCAAGCCAGTGCCTCACTCTGGCCCAAAGGCTGGCCAATGACCGCCGCCTGGCTGACCTGCAAGGCCTGCAGGTAACTGTTGTTGCAGGTCAGCAGGCAGCCGTGCTGGTCGCAGACGTAGATCGGATGTGGTGTGCCGTCGATCATCACGCGCATGAAAACCAACTGGTCGGCCAGTTCGCGCTCGGCCTGCTCGCGCACCCGCACCAGCCGGCGCAGGTAGCGGACCCAGGCCAGTGCCAGCAACAGCGACAGGGCGACTGCGGCAAAACCTTGCAGTACCTCCTGCCGATAGCGTTGCCAGAAACTGTCGGCAACGATCACCTCGCTGCGCCAACGGCGGGCCAATGCGTCCATTTCCTGGGGAGACAGGCTGAGCAGCGCCTTGTCGAGGATCGCCTGCAGCTCCAGCGCGCCTCGTGGGCTGGCGAAAGCGAAATAGGCCGGCTCCAGGGCGAGGCTGGCACTGATCTTCAGGCGTGTCGGCGCCAGCCGCTCGGTCAACGCCCGTGCACCGATCATGGGCACCAGCGCAGCATCGGCACGGCGGCTGGCCACGCGCCAGACCGCATCCACCGGCCCATCGGACTCGACCAGGTGGATGTCCGGATAGTGCTGGCGCAAATACGCCTTGGGATAGCCGCTGCGGGTCACAGCCAGGCGCTGCCCGGTCAGTTGCTCCAGGGTAGATACCGCGTTGCCGTTGTCCGCAGTGACCAACACCTGCGCCGAACTGGCAAAACTGCGGCTGAACGCCAGGTGCTGCTCACGTTCATTGCTGGGCGTAACACCGGCGATCAGATCGGCCTCGCCCCGGGCGGTACGCTCGATCATGCGCTCCAGGGTACCGCCGGCCACCAGGTCGAAGGTCAGGCCGGTGCGCCGGCCAATGCGCTGCAACACATCCACCGCCAGCCCGCGCAAACGCCCCTCTCCGTCGCGGTAGCTGATGGGTGGGTACTGATCGTTGAGCAGCACCCGCAACGGCCCCTGGCCCTGTACCCAACTCGACTCCTTGTCACTCAGTTGCAGCGAGCCGCGCTCCACCACCCCCTGCCCGCCCCAGCGACGACGGATGCGCGCATGCTCCTGCGGCTCGATGCTGGCCAGCACCGTATCGACCAGGCCGTGCAACGGCGTGTCGTGCGGATGCATGGCGAACCCCAGCGGCTGGTTTTCCAGCCCGGGGCTGTCGAAGGCTTCCAGCGGCCCGACCAGCCCCTTGCGGATCAGGTACTGACTTTCCAGTGCGCCCCCCAGGTAAAGATCGGCCTGGCCAAAGGCCAAGGCACCCAGTGCTGCACGGGTGGAAGGGAATACCTGGACCTTCGCCTGAGGATATCGAGCGAGTACGCTGTCGAGTCTGCGGTAACCTTCGCGCATGGCCACGCGCAAAGGCACATCGGCCGCTGGTTCATCCTCTCGCAGCACCACCACTGGCAGGTCTTGCGCATAGGGTTGCGATAGCCGCAGGCCGGCATCGCTGGCCTGCCGGGCAGTCACACTGGCCAGCAGGTCCACTTCATGCGCCCGCAACGCCTCGATTGCGGCATCGAGCGAAACATACACACGGATTTGCACGGGCAACTGCAGGTGCCCGGCCAGCAGCCCGGCATAGTCGGCGCTGATCCCTTGGTAGTCGCGCCCGGTACCAAGGATGTCCAGCGGTGGGTTGTCCGGCCTCACCACCGCCAGCCGGAGCTGCTGTCGCTCCCACAGCCAGCGCAACTGCGCTTCGTCCGGAGTCAACCGGGGGCCGGAAAAGGTCGAGCGGCCGTGCAACTGCGGCAGTTGATCGGCGGCCAGAAGCGGTGCGCAACACAACAACACAGCCAGCAGCCCCCTGTGTATCAGCCCCACGGGATGACCACTAGATCAGCAGGTTGCGACGGGCGACGTCGGCCAGTTCGATCACCGAACCGACCCGTAGTTTGTCCAGCAGCCTGGCTTTGTAGGTGCTGATGGTCTTGTTGCTGAGCAGCATGGCTTCGCCGATGGCCTTGTTGCTCAGGCCCCGCGACAGGTGCTGGAGGATGATCACTTCCCGGTCGCTGAGGCCGGAAAGGCGTTGCGCTTCACTGGCGTGGATGTCCTGGCGGTTTACCGAACTCAGCGACACCTCGGGGAAATAGCTGTAGCCCGAGCGCAGGGCCAGCACCGCCTTGCTCAGCTCGCAGAGATCATCGGACTTCGACACGAAGCCGGCAGCCCCGGCCTTCATGCAGCGCAACGAGAAGCACTCGGCCAACTGCGAGGTGAGCACCAGGATCTTCGGCGGCTGTGGCAGCGCCCGCAACCGGGCCATGACCTGCAGCCCATCCAGGCCGGGCATGATTATGTCGAGGATGACCAGATCGGGAGTGTGCTCGCGGGCCAGCTGCACGGCATCGACGCCGTTGTCGGCCTGGCCGATGATGTCCAGGCGCTCCTGACGCAACTGCAGGCACACGCTGGCGCGGATAAAAGGGTGATCGTCCACCACGAGGGCTTTTTGCATGGCGTTGTCCTCTTCGTTGAGCGGTTTGCTGGCTCGCAGTACGAGTAGACGCGCGAGGCGGCCATTGCGGGCCTTGGTGGCACATTGTTCACCTTGCCCCTGGCCCCGAATGCACGATGCGTCCTAAATCAAACAAGAAATTTCCTAAGATCGAGTCCACCTTCCCTACTTTTCAGCGCACAAAAAAAACGCCCCGCAAGCGGGGCGCTTTTCATATAAGGGTTGGATCAGTGCGAAACCGCACCGCTGGCCCCAAGGCCGGTCTGCGAGCGGACGAACTGCGGGTAGAACAGCGCGCGTTCGTCTTCGGCAGCCTTGGACTTGTCGGTTACCGAGAAGAACCAGATACCGACAAAGGCGATCAGCATCGAGAACAGCGCCGGGTACTCGTAGGGGTAGATGGCTTTCTCGTGGCCGAGGATCTGTACCCAGATGGTCGGGCCGAGGATCATCAGGCCCACCGCGCTGATCAGCCCCAGCCAGCCGCCGATCATGGCGCCGCGGGTGGTCAGCTTCTTCCAGTACATCGAGAGCAGCAGTACCGGGAAGTTGCAGCTGGCGGCGATGGAGAAGGCCAGGCCGACCATGAAGGCGATGTTCTGCTTCTCGAACAGAATCCCCAGGCCGATCGCCAGTACGCCCAAGGCGATGGTGGTGATCTTCGACACGCGGATCTCGTCCTTGTCGTTGGCCTTGCCCTTGCGCCAGACGCTGGCGTACAGGTCATGGGACACCGCCGAGGCACCGGCCAGGGTCAGGCCGGCAACCACCGCCAGGATGGTGGCGAAGGCCACGGCCGAGATGAAGCCGAGGAAGATGCTGCCACCCACGGCATCGGCCAGGTGCACCGCCGCCATGTTGTTGCCACCCAACAGGGCGCCGGCGGCGTCCTTGAAGTCCGGGTTGGTGCTGACCAGCAGGATCGCGCCGAAGCCGATGATGAAAGTCAGGATGTAGAAGTAGCCGATGAAGCCGGTGGCGTAGAGCACGCTCTTGCGGGCTTCCTTGGCGTCACTGACGGTGAAGAAGCGCATCAGGATGTGCGGCAGGCCGGCGGTACCGAACATCAGCGCCAGGCCCAGGGAGAACGCCGAGATCGGGTCCTTGACCAGGCCGCCCGGACTCATGATCGCCTCGCCCTTGGCGTGCACCTTGATCGCCTCGGAGAACAGGGTGTTGAAGTCGAAGCCCACGTGCTTCATCACCATCAGCGCCATGAAGCTGGCACCGGACAGCAGCAGCACGGCCTTGATGATCTGTACCCAGGTAGTGGCGAGCATGCCGCCGAACAGCACGTACAGGCACATCAGCACGCCGACCAGGATCACCGCAACATGGTAGTCGAGGCCGAACAGCAGCTCGATCAGCTTGCCGGCACCGACCATCTGCGCAATCAGGTAGAACGCCACCACCACCAGCGAACCGGAGGCCGACAGGGTGCGGATTTCCTTCTGCCCGAGGCGGTAGGAGGCAACGTCGGCGAAGGTGTACTTGCCCAGGTTGCGCAGGCGTTCGGCGATCAGGAACAGGATGATCGGCCAGCCGACCAAAAAGCCGATGGAGTAGATCAGGCCGTCGTAGCCCGAGGTGAACACCAGGGCCGAGATACCCAGGAACGAGGCCGCCGACATGTAGTCACCGGCAATCGCCAGACCGTTCTGGAAGCCGGTGATCTTGCCACCGGCGGCATAGTAGTCGGCGGCAGAGTTGTTGCGTTTGGAGGCCCAGTAGGTAATGCCCAGGGTAAAGGCGACGAAGGCCACGAACATGGCGATCGCGGCAACGTTCAGCGGTTGCTTCTGCACCTCGCCGGTCAGGGCATCGGCTGCCCACACGGCGGGTGCGAAAGCGCCGCAGGCCAGGACGGCCAGGGCTTTGGCATGACGGATCATTGCTTGGCCTCCTCGAGGATTGCCTTGTTCAACTCGTCGAATTCGCCGTTGGCGCGGCGCACGTAGATGGCAGTCAGCACGAATGCCGAAACGATCAGGCCGACGCCCAGGGGGATGCCCCAGGTGATCGACGAGCCGGGGCTGAGCTTGGCACCGAGCAGGTGCGGGCCGTAGGCGATGAGGAGGATGAAGGCGCAGTAGAGGCCGAGCATGACTGCCGAGAGAACCCAGGCGAAACGCTCGCGCTTGGTGACCAGTTCCTTGAAGCGCGGACTGTTCTGTATCGATTGGTAAATGCTGTCGTTCATTGTTTTTGTCCTAGCAGCACAGATGTAGGGAGAACCCGACTCCACTTTATGCTGCCGCTGGACGCCAACCAGACGACCTTAGTCTTAGATGCAAGGGTGTTTTACAGATTTCGCAACAACCACAAAAGCATCGCGGGGCAAGCCCGCTCCCACGCCCACCCCCTGAGGGACGGCGTGGGAGCGGGCTTGCCCCGCGATCGGACCTTCCGGCCAACCGTTACTTGCCAGTCCACTCCTTGACCCGCTCCGGATGCTTGGCCACCCAGTCCTTGGCCGCCGCTTCCGGCTTGGCGCCTTCCTGGATCGCCAGCATCACTTCGCCGATCTCATCCTTGGACTGCCACTGGAATTTCTTCAGGAACTCGGCCACTTCCGGGGCCTTGGTGGCCAGTTCCTTGCTGCCGATGCTGTTGACCGTTTCCGCGGCGCCATACACGCCTTTGGGATCTTCAAGGAACTTGAGCTTCCACTTGGCGAACATCCAGTGCGGCACCCAGCCGGTAACGGCGATGGATTGCTGCTTGGCATAGGAACGGCCGAGCTCGGCGGTCATTGCCGCGCCGGAGCTGGCGGTCAGTTTGTAGCCGGTCAGGTCGTAATCCTTGATGGCCTGCTCGGTCTTGAGCATGACCCCGGAGCCTGCGTCGATGCCGACGATCTTCTGTTTGAAGCTCTGGTCGGTCTTGAGGTCTTCGATGCTGTTGGCCTTGACGTATTCGGGGACGATCAGGCCGATCTTGGCGTCCTTGAAGTTGGGGCCGAAGTCGACCACGTTGTCCTTGTTCTTGGCCCAGTACTCGCCATGGGTGACCGGCAGCCAGGCCGACAGCATGGCGTCGAGTTTGCCGGTGGCCACGCCCTGCCACATGATGCCGGTGGCCACGGCCTGCAGTTTCACGTCGTAGCCGAGCTTCTGCCTGATCACTTCGGCGGCCACGTTGGTGGTCGCCACGCTATCGGACCAACCATCCACGTAACCGATGCTGACTTCCTTGGCCATGGCTTGCGCAGTGCTCATGGCCAGTACCAAAGCAGTGCCCACGCCCAGGAAACGTCGCATTCTTGTAAAAGTCGCCATCAAAGCATCCCCTCGTCAGGTCTTGGAGATTCCATCATCAACCTGACACATCAGGCGACCTGCTCTGTCAGCGACCTTTAGCGAACGATCAGCGACAGCACTGTGCCATTAGCGCCAGCAGCCCGCGCCGACCTGCGCGATCCTTGCATGCCAAACGCTTGGCGCCGGGCTACTATCACAGGTTCGCCCGCACAGGACCCATCGCCGGCAAGCCGGCTCCCACTGGGTCCATGCGATTCCCCGTGGGAGCCGGCTTGCCGGCGATGGGCCGCGCAGCGGCCCTGCTCACGAACCCGACGATGGACCGCCCGATGTTGCGCACGACCTACCTGCTCGCCTGCCTGCTCGCCCTCCTCGGCCTCGGCGCCCTCTGGTACGGCCTCGGCAAGCCGGTGCAGCTGCCAGACGCCGCCAGCCCCACACACAAATTGCAGTGCGCCTCCTACACGCCGTTCGACAAGGACCAGTCGCCGTTCGACCAGCCCTTCCGTTTGCGCCCGGCGCGCATGGACGCCGACCTGGCACTGCTGGCCGAGCGTTTCCAGTGCATCCGCACCTACTCGATGACCGGCCTTGAAGCCATCCCGGCGCTGGCTCGCAAGCACGGCCTGAAGGTGATGCTGGGGGCCTGGGTCAACGCCAACCCGGTGGACACCGACAAGGAAGTCGAGCTGCTGATTGCCGCCGCCAACGCCAACCCCGACGTGGTCAGCGCGGTGATCGTCGGCAACGAGGCGCTGCTGCGCAAGGAAGTCACCGGCGAGCGCCTGGCCGGGCTGATCAACCAGGTGAAAAGCCAGGTCAAGGTGCCGGTTACCTACGCCGATGTCTGGGAGTTCTGGCTGCAGCACCCGCAGATAGCGCCTGCGGTGGATTTCCTCACCATCCACCTGCTGCCTTACTGGGAGGATGACCCGCGTGGCATCGATGCGGCCCTGGCGCATGTCGCCGACGTGCGTCAGGTGTTCGGCAACCGCTTTGCGCCCAAGGACATCCTGATCGGCGAAACCGGCTGGCCAAGCGAGGGCCGCCAGCGCGAGACGGCGGTGCCGAGCCGGGTCAACGAGGCGCGTTTCATTCGTGGTTTCGTCGCCCTGGCCGAGGCCAATGGCTGGCACTACAACCTGATCGAAGCCTTCGACCAGCCGTGGAAGCGCGCCAGTGAAGGCGCGGTGGGCGGCTACTGGGGGCTGTACGACGCCGACCGCCAGGACAAGGGCGTGCTCGAAGGGCCGGTGAGCAACCTGGCGCTGTGGCCACAATGGCTGCTGGCCTCGCTGCTGTTGCTGCTGGCGACCCTGGCCCTGGCCGGGCGCCCGGCGAATGCCCGCGCCGCCTTGCTGTTGCCGCTGCTGGCCGCGCTGGGCGCCGGCAGCCTGGGGCTGTGGGGCGAGCTGATGCGCACCAATGCACGGTTTGCCGGCGAATGGCTGTGGGCCGTGCTGCTGGCCGGGCTCAACCTGCTGGTGCTGGCCCAGGCGGCCTTGGCCCTGGCCCGCCGCGATGGCTGGCGGCAGCGGTTGTTCGCCTGGCTTGAAGGCCATGCTGGCAAGTGGTTGCTGGCCGCGGGGTTCGCGGCGGCGGTGAGCATGCTGGCGATGGTGTTCGACCCGCGCTATCGCAGCTTCCCCAGCGCGGCGCTGCTGCTGCCGGCGGTGGCCTACCTGCTGCGCCCGGTGCGTGCGCCTCGGGCGGAGGTGGCGTTGCTGGCGTTCATCGTTGGCGCGGGCGTGGCGCCGCAGTTGTACCAGGAGGGGTTGGCAAACCGGCAAGCATGGGCTTGGGCGCTGGTCAGCGTGTTGATGGTCGGGGCGTTGTGGCGCAGTTTGCGTTTGCGCAAGGCCTGAAGATGCCGGTCAGTCAAGCCAACTGGGGTCGCAGCGCGCCCCTTCGCGGGTAAACCCGCTCCCACATGGACCCCGCTCGATTCAGACTTTGCGTGATCCTGTGGGAGCGGGTTTACCCGCGAAGGGGCGCAAAGCGGCCCCAGCAATCTCGAGTGAACAACATTACTCATCAACCGCGGCTTTCGCACAACTCGATCGGTTTCAGATGCGCAACAAAATTGCACGGCCGATGCCGGGCATCCAACTGCTCGGCCAGGATCCCCTCCCACGCCGTGCGGCACGCCCCGGTCGACCCCGGCAGGCAGCACACCAGGGTGCAGTTGGCCAACCCGGCCAGCGCCCGGCTCTGCACGGTCGAAGTGCCGATATCAAGGATCGACAACGCGCGGAACAACTCGCCAAAACCATCGATGCGCTTGTCCAGCAGGCACTCGACCGCTTCGGGTGTACTGTCGCGGCCGGTAAAGCCGGTGCCGCCGGTGATCAGCACCACCTGGACCTGCTCATCGGCAATCCAGGTGGCGACCTGGGCGCGGATCTTGTACAGGTCGTCCTTGAGCAGCTCACGTGCGATCAGCCGATGGCCGACCTCCACCGCACGGCTGGCCAGCAGCTCGCCGGAGGTGTCGTTGGCATAACTGCGGGTATCGCTGACGGTCAGCACGGCGATGTTCAGTGGTACGAACACCGCGTCCGGTTTGACACTCATTGGGTTCTGCTCCGTGATTGGCCTCGCGGCCACGTTAGAGGCAAGCCTCGGCCTGCGTCCAATCGATACGGCGAACCAACCGATCAAGGGCCTCTATCGACCGGTAACCATTAAAGATTGGCCAGCCCGCGCGGAGTTGGTTAAGGTCGCCGAACCCGCCACCCCGCTCGCCAGGCCGCACCATGGACATCAAGCAGCTCAAGTTCCTCATTGCCCTCGACCAGACCCGCCACTTCGGCCAGGCCGCAGCGCTGTGCCATATCACCCAGCCGACCCTTTCGATGCGCCTGCGCAACCTGGAAGACGAGCTGGACCTGGTGCTGGTCAAGCGTGGCCAGCGCTTCGAGGGTTTCACCGAGGCCGGCGAGCGCATCCTGGCCTGGGCCCGTACCCTGCTGGCCGCCCACGATGGCCTGCAGGCCGAGGCCGCCAGCTGCCGTGGCCAGGTGGTCGGCAGCCTGCGCCTGGGCACCGTGCCGCTGGCCAGCTTCAACCCCATGCAACTGCTGCTGCCGCTGCGCGAAAAATACCCCGAGCTGAGCTTCCAGCTGTCGTCGCTGAGCTCCGAGCAGATCATCGACGGCCTGTCGCGCAACCAGCTGGACTTAGGCATCTGCTACCTCGACCAGGTCAATGCCAGCTTCTTCGAAGTGATCGAGCTGAGCACCACCACCATGGGCCTGCTGCACGACACCCGGCATTTTCAGTTCGACGCCGACACCCTGCGTTGGGACCAACTCGGCGAAATTCCGCTTGGCCTGCTGAGCAAGGGCATGCACTACCGCCAGTCACTGGATCTGAGTTTCCGCAGCCGTGGCCTTGAGCCCAATTCGGTACTGGAAAGCGACTCGACCTTCCAGCTGATCCAGGCCATCAATGCCGGGGTGTGCTGCGCGATCATGCCGCTGGATTGCGGCCTGGAGGAGCTGAGCACGCACCTGCGGATCATCCCGGTGGCCGACGCCAGCATCCACAGTCCGGTGGGCCTGCTGCTACGCCGTAGCGAGCCACGCTCGGCGATTGCCGAGCAGTGCTTCGCCGAGGCCAAGGCACTGTTTCAACCTTCCTGAGCTGTCGCCTGGCGATACTGCCTCGGGGTAAACCCGGTCAGCTGCCGGAACTGGCGGCTGAACGCGCTGTGGTCGGTGTAGCCGCAGCGCAGGGCGACCTCGGTGATCGGCAGGTCCGAATGCAGCAACTGATGGGCGTGTTCCAGGCGGGCTTTGTGGATCATCTGCCGTGGCGTCAGGTGGAACACCCGTTTGCAGTAGCGCTCCAGCTGCGCCACTGAAATCCCGGCAATACGGGTCAGCTCGCCCATGCTGATCGGCTGGTGAAAATGCGCGCGGATATGCGCGTCCACCGCGGCCAGGCGCTGATAGGCGGGGTGGGTGTCGGCGGCGGATTGCAGATCCACGGAAATACCCACCAGGCCGATGATCCTGCCGGCGCGATCATGGAGCGGGCGCTTGTGGGTCAGGCACCAGCCCGGTTCGCGGCTGCCGTACAGGTGCAGCTCCAGCTGGTCCTCCAGCACCAAGCCTTGCTCCAGCACGCGGCGGTCCTGCTCGGTGTAGCCGGGGCCGAGCCGGGCCGGGAAGACTTCGGCGCTGGTCTTGCCCAGCAGGGGTTGCAGTTGCTTGAGGCCGCAGCGCTGTACCAGCGTGCGGTTGGCCAGCACGTAACGGGCCTGCTCGTCCTTGATGAAGATCGCCGCGTTGGCGATGACGTCGAGCATCGGCAGCAGCCAGACCACCCCGGTAAGCAGCGCCTCCAGGGACTCGGGGCGGTGCTGGTCGAGCTGCTGGTAGAGGGTGGCGAGAGGTTGCTGGGGCATCGGTATCTTCGCTCCTGATTGTCGGCCTCTCGCGGGGCAAGCCCGCTCCCACGATGCTCAGTAGGCGTGGGAGCGGGCTTGCCCCGCGATTGCCACGCACAGCCATTACCGCAATGGCCTGCAGCCTATCCAGCAACCTCGCCCTTCACCAGCGCTTTCGCGAACTGTGCCGATTTCGTCATCCCCCTTGCCGAAAACCATCAAGAACCCCCGCCCCGATCGGTCCACTCTATGCCCCACGCAAGCCGCCCATGATCTACAAGAACGCGGCCCGAAAAGCCGCATCGTGACATCAGACCTGCCTATCCAAAACCTACAAAAAGGCGACCCCATGTCAGGCAAATTCAAGAAACAGCTGTCATTGCTGGACCTCACCTTCATCGGCCTCGGCGCCATCTTCGGCTCCGGCTGGCTGTTCGCCGCCAGCCACGTGTCGGCCATCGCCGGCCCGGCCGGGATCCTGTCCTGGTTCCTCGGCGGTTTCGCCGTACTGCTGCTGGGCATCGTCTACTGTGAGCTCGGCGCTGCGCTGCCGCGCGCCGGTGGCGTGGTGCGCTACCCGGTGTATTCCCACGGCCCGCTGCTGGGCTACCTGATGGGCTTCATCACCCTGATCGCCTTCTCCAGCCTGATCGCCATCGAAGTGGTCGCCTCGCGCCAGTACGCCGCGGCCTGGTTCCCCAGCCTGACCAAGGCCGGCTCCAGCGACCCGACCGTGCTCGGCTGGCTGGTGCAGTTCGCCTTGCTCGGGCTGTTCTTCGCGCTCAACTACCGCAGCGTGAAGACCTTCGCCAAGGCCAACAACCTGGTCAGCGTGTTCAAGTTCATCGTGCCGTTGCTGGTGATCGGCGTGCTGTTCACCTTCTTCAAGCCGGAAAACTTCGAGGTGCAGGGCTTTGCCCCGTTCGGCATGTCCGGCGTGGAAATGGCCGTGTCGGCCGGCGGCATCATCTTCGCCTACCTGGGCCTTACCCCGATCATCTCGGTGGCCAGCGAGGTGAAGAACCCGCAGCGCACCATCCCCATCGCGCTGATCCTCTCGGTGCTGCTGTCCACCGCGATCTACGCCCTGCTGCAACTGGCCTTCCTCGGCAGCGTGCCGACCGAAATGCTGGCAAACGGCTGGGCCGGGGTAACCAAGGAACTGGCCCTGCCCTACCGTGACATCGCCCTGGCCCTGGGCGTCGGCTGGCTGGCCTACCTGGTGGTGGCCGATGCGGTGGTCTCGCCCAGCGGCTGCGGCAACATCTACATGAACGCCACCCCGCGGGTGATCTATGGCTGGGCGCAGACCGGCACCTTCTTCAAGTACTTCACCCGCATCGACGAGCAGTCCGGCATTCCGCGCCCGGCACTGTGGCTGACCTTCGCCCTGTCGGTGTTCTGGACCCTGCCGTTCCCGTCCTGGGAAGCGCTGATCAACGTGGTCTCGGCCGCCCTGGTGCTGAGCTACGCGGTGGCACCGGTGACCGTCGCCGCCCTGCGCCGCACGGCCCCGGACATGCCGCGCCCGTTCCGGGTCAAGGGCATGGGGGTGCTCGGCCCACTGTCGTTCATCATCGCCGCGCTGATCGTCTACTGGTCGGGCTGGAACACCGTGTCGTGGCTGCTGGCCCTGCAGATCGTGATGTTCGTGCTGTACCTGCTGTGCCGCCGCTTCGTGCCCACCGAGCACCTTTCCATTGGCCAGCAGGTGCGCTCGTCGGCCTGGCTGATCGGCTTCTACGCCGTGACCATCCTGCTGTCCTGGCTGGGCAGCTTTGGCGGGCTGGGGGTGATCGGGCATCCGTTCGACACGGCGGTCGTGGCTGCTGCGGCGCTGGGTATCTATTACTGGGGCGCCGCCACCGGCGTGCCGACTCACCTGGTACGGCTGGATGGCGACGACGAGAGCGAGGCGGCCGGACAGGTGCGCAGCGGCCATCGGCCTGCGGCACTGGCCTCCTGAAAACCGACAGGAACGCGTGGGAGCGGGCTTGCCCCGCGATTCAAGGCAAGCGGCTTCATCGCGGGGCAAGCCCGCTCCCACGGTGCCACCTTAAATCTGCAACGGATAACGCCCATGAAACAGATCCACGTCATCGACTCCCACACCGGCGGCGAACCGACCCGCCTGGTCATGAAGGGCTTCCCGCCATTGACCGGCCGCAGCATGGCCGAACAGCGCGACGAACTGCGCGAGTTGCACGACCACTGGCGCCGCGCCTGTCTGCTGGAACCACGCGGCAACGATGTGCTGGTGGGGGCGCTGTACCGCCCGCCGGTTTCCAGCGACGCCACCTGCGGGGTGATCTTCTTCAACAACGCCGGCTACCTGAACATGTGCGGCCACGGCACCATCGGCCTGGTCGCCTCCCTGCAGCACCTGGGGCTGATCGAACCGGGGGTGCACAAGATCGACACCCCGGTGGGCCAGGTCAGCGCCACCCTGCATGCGGACGGCGCGGTCACCGTGGGCAACGTGCCGTCCTGGCGCTACCGCCAGCAGGTGGCGGTCGAGGTGCCGGGCTTTGGCCCGGTGCGCGGCGACATCGCCTGGGGCGGCAACTGGTTCTTCCTGGTCAGCGAACATGGCCAGCGCCTCGAACTGGACAACGTCGAGGCCCTGACCGACTACACCTGGAAAATGCTCAAGGCCCTGCAAACCCAGGGTATCACCGGCGAGCACGGCGCGCCGATCGACCATATCGAGCTGTTCGCCGACGACGCCCACGCCGACAGCCGCAACTTCGTGATGTGCCCGGGCAAGGCCTATGACCGCTCGCCCTGCGGCACCGGTACCAGCGCCAAGCTGGCGTGCCTGGCCGCCGACGGCAAGCTCGCCGAGGGCCAGGCCTGGGTGCAGGCGAGCATCACCGGCAGCCAGTTCCAGGGCCGCTTCGAGCGCGAGGGCGAGCGTATCCGCCCGTTCATCACCGGCCGCGCCCACATGACCGCCGACAGCACCCTGCTGATCGACGAACAAGACCCGTTTGCCTGGGGCATCTGATCCCGCTTTCTTCCCGACGAACACTGCAAGGAGTGACAACAATGACTGACAACATCTTCACCGGTTGCATGCCCGCCCTGATGACCCCGTGCACCGCGCAGCGCACCCCCGACTTCGATGCCCTGGTGCGCAAGGGCCGCGAACTGATCGAGGCCGGCATGAGCGCAGTGGTGTACTGCGGCTCGATGGGCGACTGGCCGCTGCTGACCGAGGCCGAGCGCCAGGAAGGCGTGGCGCGCCTGGTGGCCGCCGGCATCCCGACCATCGTCGGCACGGGCGCTGTGAACACCCGTGAGGCGGTAGCCCATGCCGCCCACGCGGCCAAGGTTGGCGCCGCCGGCCTGATGGTCATCCCCCGCGTACTGTCCCGTGGCGCCTCGCTGATTGCCCAGAAGCATCACTTCTCGGCGATCCTCGCAGCCGCGCCCAAGCTGCCGGCGGTGATCTACAACAGCCCCTACTATGGCTTCGCCACCCGCGCCGACCTGTTCTTCGAACTGCGCCGCGAGTACCCCAACCTGATCGGCTTCAAGGAGTTCGGCGGCGCCGCCGACCTGCGCTACGCCGCCGAGCACATCACCTCCCAGGATGACGACGTGACCCTGATGGTCGGCGTCGACACGCAAGTGGTACACGGCTTCGTCAACTGCAACGCCACCGGCGCCATCACCGGCATCGGCAACGCCCTGCCACGCCAGGTGCTGCAACTGGTGAGCCTGAGCAAGCAGGCGGCCAAGGGCGACGCCAAGGCCCGGCGCCTGGCGCGGGAGCTGGAAGCGGCGCTGGCGGTGCTGTCGTCGTTCGATGAAGGCTGCGACCTGGTGCTGTACTACAAGCACCTGATGGTGCTCAACGGCGATACCGAATACAGCCTGCACTTCAACGAGACCGACGCGCTCACCGACGCCCAGCGCCACTATGCCGAGCAGCAGTACAGCCTGTTCCGTGCCTGGTACGCCAACTGGTCGGCCGAGCAGAACGTGGTCTGAAGCCCTGCTCGCCAGCAAAGACGGCTCCTGTGGGAGCCGGCTTGCCGGCGATCACCGGCCTGGCCGGTGCCATCCTCCGAACCCTCCGCCCCAAGGACGCCCCCATGCCCCTCACCGGCAACCTGCTGATCGGCCAGCGCGCCGTAACCGGCACCCAGGCCGCGATCCGCGCCATCGACCCGACCACCGACAAACCGCTCGATCCGCCTTACCCCGGCGCCAGCGCCGAGCACCTAGCCCAAGCCTGCGCCCTGGCCTGGGCGGCGTTCGATGAATACCGTGAAACACCGCTGGAACGCCGCGCCCATTTCCTCGAAACCATCGCCGAGCAAATCGAAGCCCTGGGCGATGAACTGATCCACCGCGCCGTCGCCGAAACCGGCCTGCCCGCGCTCCGTATCCAGGGCGAACGCGGCCGCACCTGCACCCAACTGCGCACCTTCGCCCGGGTAGTGCGTGCCGGCGAATGGCTGGACGTGCGCGTCGACCACGCCCTGCCCACGCGCCAGCCGCTGCCGCGCGCCGACCTGCGCCAGCGCCAGGTGGCCCTGGGCCCGGTGGCGGTGTTCGGTGCCAGCAACTTCCCGCTGGCCTTTTCGGTGGCCGGTGGCGATACCGCGTCGGCGCTGGCAGCGGGCTGCCCGGTGGTGGTCAAGGCCCACGGCGCCCACCCCGGCACCAGCGAGCTGGTCGGCCAGGCCGTGGCCCGGGCGGTGAAGTTGTGCGAACTGCCCGAAGGCGTGTTCTCCCTGCTGTACGGCGCCGGCCGCGACGTCGGCCTGGGCCTGGTCAACGACTCGCGCATCAAGGCGGTCGGTTTCACCGGCTCGCGCAGTGGCGGCGTGGCCCTGTGCCAGGCCGCCCAGGCACGCCCGGAGCCGATTCCGGTGTACGCCGAAATGAGTTCGATCAATCCGGTGTTCCTCTTCGACGCCGCCCTGCAAACCCGCGGCGAAACACTGGCACAAGGTTTCGTCGCCTCGCTGACCCAGGGCGCCGGCCAGTTCTGCACCAACCCCGGGCTGCTGATCGCCCGCCAGGGCCCGGCGCTGCAACGCTTCATCGCCGCCGCCGGCGAACAGCTGCAGCGCACCGCCGCGCAGACCATGCTCACCCCTGGCATCTTCGCGGCCTTCGCCGCCGGCGTCGCCGCGCTGGCCGAAAACCGCAACGCTCAACTGGTCGCCAGCGGCCAGGCGCCGCAGGGGCCGAACCAGTGCCAGGCGCAGTTGTTCGTGACCGAGGCTACGGCTTTTTTGGGTGACCCGGCCTTGCAGGCCGAAGTGTTTGGCGCGGCTTCACTGGTGGTGGCCTGTGACAGCGATGCGCAGGTGCGCCAGGTCGCCGAGCACCTGGAAGGGCAACTGACGGCCACCTTGCACCTGGACGACACCGACCTCGACAGTGTCCGGCAACTGCTGCCGACCCTGGAGCGCAAGGCCGGGCGCATTCTGGTCAACGGCTGGCCGACCGGCGTCGAGGTGTGCGATGCGATAGTCCACGGCGGGCCGTTCCCCGCCACTTCCGATACCCGCAGCACCTCGGTGGGCACGGCGGCAATCCTGCGCTTCCTGCGCCCGGTCTGTTACCAGGACCTCCCCGATGCCCTGCTGCCCGCCGAGTTGCAACAGGGCAACCCGCTGCAGCTGCGGCGTCTGGTCGACGGCAAACGGGAAGGCTAGGCATGCTCGAAACCCCTGAAACCGATATCGCCGTGGTCGGCGCCGGCATCGTCGGCGTCGCCTGTGCCCTGCAACTGGCCCGCCAGGGCAAGCGGGTGTTGCTGATCGACCGCCAGGCGCCCGGCCATGGCGCCTCCTGGGGCAATGCCGGGCACCTGGCCACCGAGCAAGTGTTCCCGATCGCCGACCTGTCGATCCTCAAGCGCCTGCCGGCCATGCTACTCGACCCGATGGGCCCGCTGCGCCTGGACTGGAAGTACCTGCCCAGGGCGTTGCCCTGGTTCACCCGGCTGCTGCTCAACCTGCGACCGGCGCCCTTCCAGCGCAGCGTGGACGGCCTACGCGTGCTCAACGAAGCCAGCCTGGGCGCCTGGCAGCGTTTGCTGGACTCGATCGGGCGCAGCGATCTGCTGCATGAGGATGGCTCGTTGCTGGTATTCGAACGCACCGAATCGCGCACGGCACTGCAGGCCTTGCGCACACGCCTGCAGCAGCAGGCGGTGCCGGTGGACTACTGGTCGGCGCAGACCGTACAGGCCGCTGCGCCACAGTTGAGCCCGTCGATTCAGGGCGGCCTGTTCTTCCCGCGTACCGGGCATTTCGTCGACCCGTATCGGGTGGTCGACGCGTTGTTCGATGCCGCCCAGGCCGCCGGTGTGCGGCTCGCCCAACGGCAGGTAAACGGTGGCCGGCTGCACGCTGGCGGGGTCACCCTGGGCAGTGACCAGGGCGAGCTGCAGGCCCGTCAGGTGCTGATCGCCTGCGGTGCGCATTCGGCAAGGCTGGTGCACAGCTTGACCGGCAAACGCGTGCCGCTGGACACCGAACGCGGCTACCACCTGATGCTGCCCAACGAGCAGCAGCGGCTGCCGTTCGCGGTCACCTCGCTGGAGCGCAAGTTCATCATGACGCCCATGGCCGGTGGCTTGCGCCTGGCCGGCACGGTGGAGTTCGCCGGGCTCGATGCAGCACCGAGCATGCAGCGGGCGTGGCAGCTGCATCGGTTGAGCAAGGGGTTGTTCCAGCGCGAGCTGGATGCCGAGGGGGCGACGCCGTGGATGGGGTTCAGGCCGTCGTTGCCGGATTCACTGCCGGTGATCGATCGGGTGGCGGACGGCAAGGTGCTGCTGGCGTTCGGGCACCAGCACCTGGGGTTGACCCAGGCGGCGGTGACGGCGCAGTGGGTTGGGCGCTTGGCAGACAACCCGATGGATTGCCGAATGGCCGCCTATCAGCTGGATCGGTTCTGAACAAATGGCAAATCGCGGGGCAAGCCCGCTCCCACGGAACGTGCGTGGGAGCGGGCTTGCCCCGCGATAGGCCGGATCAACTCAGCGATAACGCTCAAGCCAGTGCGCGTAAGGCGCAGGCAGCGTCCACGACGCCTTGTCCACCCCCAGCGCCTTGGCAGCGAAATACGGCCAGTGCGGATCAGCCAGGTGCGCACGCCCTACCGAGACCAGGTCCAGCTGGTTGGCCTGCAGCGCCCCTTCGGCCAGCTCCGGCGTACCGAAGCCCCACGCCGAAGTCACCGGCAGTTTCGCTTCCCGGCGTACACGCTCGGCAATCGGCCCCATGAAGGCCGGGCCCCACGGAATGTTGGTGTCGGGGATGGTGAAGCCGACGCTGACGCTCAGCAGGTCCAGGCCGCCGGCCTTGAAACGCCGCGCCAGTTCGATGGACTCCTGCAGGGTCTGCTCGTCACGCCCGTCGTATTCCAGCACACCAAAGCGCGCCGTCAGCGGCAGGTGCTCCGGCCACACTTCACGCACGGCCGCCAGGGTTTCCAGGAGGAAGCGGCTGCGGTTGTCGAAACTGCCACCGTAGGCGTCGGTACGCTGGTTGGAGTGCTCGGAGAAGAAGCTCTGCCCCAGGTAGCCGTGGGCAAAATGCAGCTCGATCCACTCGAAACCGGCATCACGGGCACGGCGGGCGCCGTCGACGAAGTCCTGCTTGACCCGGGCGATGTCATCCAGAGTCATGGCCTTTGGTACTTTCGGCAGGTGGGCGCCGAAGGCGATGGCCGATGGGGCGATGGTGTCCCAGCCGCGTGCGTCGTCGGCGGCGATATGGTCGTCACCTTCCCACGGGCGGTTGGCGCTGGCCTTGCGCCCGGCGTGGGCGATCTGGATGCCCGGCACCGAACCTGCGGCCTTGATCGCCTGCACCACCGGCACGAAGGCCTGGGCGTGGGCATCGCTCCAGATACCGGCGCAGCCGGGGGTGATACGGCCTTCCGGCGACACGGCCGTGGCTTCGACCACCACCAGGCCGGCACCGCCCCGGGCCAGGCCGGCCAGGTGGACATGGTGCCAGTCGTTGATCATGCCGTCCTCGGCCATGTACTGGCACATCGGCGGGATGGCGATGCGGTTGCGCAGGGTGACGTCCTTGAGGGTATAGGGTTCGAACAGGGCGGACATGTCGTTACTCCGGGGTGAGTTAACTTACGATTGTTCGATCATATTCGAACTATGGCAATTTGTGAAACCCCCGTTATCATGTCGGCCATGCGAACCTATACCCACCCCTCCCCCGACAACCTCAGCCTGGAGCGCCTGCTCTACGCCCTGAGCGACCCTGTGCGCATGGAAATCGTCCGCCACCTGGCCGGTGTGGCCGAGGCCAGCTGCGGCGAACTGGATGGCGGGCGGCCGAAGTCGAGCATGTCCCATCACTTTCGCGTGCTGCGCGAGGCGGGGCTGGTGTTTACCCGCAATGTGGGGACCACGCACATGAACTCGCTGCGCAGTGATGAGCTCGAGGGGCGCTTCCCCGGGCTGCTGGGCAGCATTCTCGGGCAGCGCTGACAGGCGAGCAATCCGTGGGAGCGGGCTTGCCCCGCGATGACACCTCACGCTCGACACGCCAGCCTGAGCTGACAGCATCGCGGGGCAAGCCCGCTCCCACGACCGCGTACAAATCGGCAGGCACAAAAAAACCACGAGGCCGCCCGGGGCGACGCTCGTGGTTGGTGTTGCCGGGTTTCCCCGGCAAGCAGCAAGGCCTTACAGCGCCATGTCGTTGGCAGGCTTGCTCTCGACCGCTGCGGCTGGCGCAACGCTGGTGCCGACGCTCTGGTCGATCACTGGCGGCTTCTCCAGCTGCAGTACTTCGGCGGTGTAGTTCCACTCTTTCTGGGTGGCCGCTGCCGAATCGTTCAGCTTGGTACCGTAGCTCGGGACGATCTCCTTGATCTTGGCCTGCCACTCAGGGGTAGCGACCTTTTCCTTGAACACGGTCTGCAGCACGTTGAGCATGATCGGCGCGGCAGTCGATGCACCCGGGGAGGCACCCAGCAGGCCGGCGATGGTGCGGTCTTCGGAGGCAACCACTTCGGTGCCCAGCTTCAGCACGCCGCCCTTCTCTTCGTCACGCTTGATGATCTGCACGCGCTGACCGGCCTGCCACAGGCGCCAGTCTTCTTTCTTGGCGTTCGGGAAGTAGGTGCGCAGGGCTTCGAAGCGGTCATCATCCGACAGCATCAGCTGGCCGGCGAGGTACTCGACCAGTGGGTACTGTTCGATACCGACCTTGGTCATCGGCCACACGTTGTGCATGGTGGTGCTGCCCAGCAGGTCCAGGTACGAGCCGTTCTTCAGGAACTTGGTCGAGAAGGTGGCGAATGGCCCGAACAGGATGACGCGCTTGCCGTCCAGCACGCGGGTGTCCAGGTGCGGTACCGACATGGGTGGCGCGCCGGTCGAAGCGATGCCGTAGGCCTTGGCCATGTGCTGCATGGCAACGGTCGGGTTCTCGGTCACCAGGAACGAGCCGCCCACCGGGAAGCCTGCGTATTCCTTGGCTTCCGGGATGCCCGACTTCTGCAGCAGCTTCAGCGCGCCGCCGCCGGCACCGATGAACAGGAACTTGGCGTCGGTAGCCGATTCGGTACCGTCCTTCAGGTTCTTGTACTCGACGTGCCAGGAGCCGTCCGCATTGCGGGTAATGTCCTGCACTTCGGTGGACAGCTTGAGGTCGAAGTTCTCTTTGGTCTTCAGGTGGCCGACGAACTGGCGGGTGATCTCGCCGAAGTTGACGTCGGTGCCGATTGGCGTCCAGGTCACGGCCAGCTTCTGGTTCGGGTCACGCCCTTCCATCATCAGCGGGACCCACTTGGCGATCTGCGCGTGGTCTTCGGAGTACTGCATCGGGCGGAACAGCGGGCTGGTCTGCAGCGCGTCGTAACGCTTCTTCAGGAACTTGATGTTGTCATCGCCCCAGACGAAGCTCATGTGCGGGGTGGTGTTGATGAACGAGTGCGGGTTCTTCAGTACACCCTGGCGCACCTGCCAAGCCCAGAACTGGCGGGAGATCTGGAACGACTCGTTGATCTCGATGGCCTTGGTGATGTTGACGTTGCCGTCTTTGTCTTCCGGGGTGTAGTTCAGCTCGGCCAGCGCGGAGTGGCCGGTACCGGCGTTGTTCCAGCCGTTGGAGCTTTCTTCGGCGACGCCGTCGAGGCGCTCGACCATTTCCATCGACCAGCTTGGCTCCAGCTCGTTGAGCCAGACGGCCAGGGTGGAGCTCATGATGCCGCCGCCAACCAGCAGCACGTCAACTTTTTTGGTCTCTGCTGCGTGCGCTTGCATGAAGCTCGCTGCAACAGCCAGACCCAGCAAGGTCTTGCCAGCTTTCTTGAACATTGATCGATCCCAGTGTGTAGAACGGAGGGTGGGCCTGTGGCTGGCCCAGGTATTCCATGTTCTTCAGCGCAGGCTTGTTGTGATCATTGTTCAGCAGCCAGAGAGCATTGGACGCGCCAGCCTTTGGTCGGATTGACCGACAAGGCTGAAACGATTTACGGATTGTATATGAATTGCCAGCACAAACAAATTGCGGGGCAAGCTGCAAGGCGGTGGGTTGTCACGCGACAAGGTGCCACGCCTCATTGGGCAGTAGCGGGCGACAAAAACAAAAACCCCCGGCCACATCCATGGCCGGGGGTCTTGGATCAGGTCGCAAACGACCCGATCGGGGTACTACCAAGATTACTGCTGAGGCAGTTTGTCGATCGCGCCGCAGCCGCCGATGATCTTGGAGATGGAAACCGATGGGTGGAACAGGTAGTCGTACGAGCAGTTCTTAGGCTGGTTGTAGACTTGGCCGGTGCAGCCGGACAGCAGGGCAACGCCCGAAACGAGAGCAACGGCAACAGTAGCTTTGATCAGCTTTTTCATAAAAAATCCTTTAGTCCATGATCCGCCATCATTCTGATGGCCGCCGGATGATACGGGAAAAGTTTCCCGAGTAGAAGCCAGATAGTGCATTTGGACTAACTGCCCTGTTCGCCAGCAAGTTTCACGACAGCGACTAAGCCATGTTCAAGCACCGCATTATCGCGCACGCACAGCGCACCGCATGTAATGAACTCAGTACCTGCTGGAATGAACTCGACCCTGCTGTGCCGATGATTTAGCGATAATCGCTAAACACCTGAATGCTCTGGGCAAAACAAGCTACATGCTCTACCGATTGTGCCTCACTCCACTTAGCCCCATGAAAGACAAGCCCGCACAACCGCCGGTTGCACGGGCCTTCGATCGCCTGATCAGAGCTTGAACTGGCCCACCAAGGTTTGCAGTTCCGCCCCCAGGCGGGCCAACTTGACGCTGGACGCCGCTGTTTCCTCACTGGCCGCCGCAGTCTGTTCCGAGACCTCGCGCACATTGAGCACGCTGCGATTGATTTCCTCGGCCACAGCACTTTGCTGCTCCGAAGCGGTGGCAATTTGCAGGTTCATCGATTCGATGGTGGCCACCGAACGGCTGATACTCATTAATGAAGTGCCCGCCCGGCGCGTCAACTCCACGCTGTTGCTGGTCAGTTCGCGGCTGCGCTCCAGAATATCGCCCACTTGCTGCGTACCACGGTGCAGGCCGCCAATCAGCCCTTCGATTTCTTCGGTGGAAGTCTGGGTACGTTGCGCCAGGCTGCGAACTTCATCGGCAACTACCGCAAAACCACGGCCGGCCTCGCCTGCACGTGCGGCTTCGATGGCTGCGTTCAAGGCCAGCAGATTGGTCTGCTGGGCGACCGACTTGATCACATCCAGCACCGTACCGATCTTGTCGCTCTCACGCTTGAGTTCGGCCATGGCTTGCGTCGAGTGCCCCACCTCGGCGTCCAGGTGGGTAATCTGCTCGATGGCCTGATTGACCACCACATCACTTTCGCGCGCCTCCTGGCTGGCATTGACCGCCGCATTCGATGCCTGCTCGGCACTGCGCGCCACATCCTGCACGGTAGAGGCCATCTCGTTCATGGCCGTCGCCACCTGATCGGTCTCGACCTTCTGGCTGCTGACGCCTGCGCTGGTCTGCTCGGTCACGGTGGACAACTCCTCGGCGGCACTGGCGATCTGCACCACACCGTCACGTAATCCACCGATCAGATCTCGCAGATTCAGGGTCATGCGCTGCATGCTGGCTTGCAGTTCACCCAGCTCATCACGCCGGGATACCTGGATATCCTGGCTCAGGTTGCCATTGGCGACCCGCTCGACGCTCTGCAGCACCTCTTTCAAAGGCACGACGATCAGGCGGGTGATCGACCAGGCGGCCAGCACGCCAAGCATCAGCGCCAGCACGGCGGCGACGATCAAGCGCTGGATGAACGACTGCACTTCGTTGTCACGCTTGCTCGACTGGCTGTCCGATAACTGCCCGAACGCCTCGAGCAGGCTCTTCAGGTTGCCCTCCAAGGCATCGAGGGCCTGGGCCGCCTGGGCATCGTTGTGACTGTCGATGGCGCGGGCATAGTCCTGGAAATGGGCGCGGTAAAGTTCGACGGCGCTACTTGCCTGCTTGGTCCAGCGCAAGTCGTTCGGATCGCTCAGCAGTTTGGCGAGCGTATCTACCCGAAGATTGAGTTCATCAAGCGCCTTGACCAAGAGCGTTGCTTGCGCGGTACCAGGAGAGACTGTGTAGTTCAAGCGTGCAATGCGAACCTCGCGTGCCTCTTCATTGACCTTGGCGATACTGCTGAGTTTGGCACTGCGCTCGCCCAGACCGCTCAACCCTCCCCAGCCAATACCCGCGATAATGATGGTCAGCAATAAAACCAGTGCAAAGCCCAAGGTCAGTTTCGACCTCACACTCATATCGGCCAGCACCTTCACACTTGCATCGAACATCTGCACAGCCCTTATATCTATGTTCTTCAGACAACCATCGCCGGGCAATACCCGCAGCAGTCCGGTTGCACGAGGTAGGGAATGCCGTCAGGTCCCGCAGAAGTGACGGCGCAAGAGAAATAGAGCAAGGCCCGTACAGGATGAATGCGCGCAATTCATGCGCCCTCGTAAACACAAAGGGAAAGCCTGAGCGGATTCGAAGGATTGGAACGGCGCGAACACATAGCACTAAGCCATCATTCGCAGAGGAATATACATCTGAGGGAAATTTTCGACAACAGAACACCACGCCATTTGTAGCCAATATCTAGATGACATTGTGAACAATGTTAATCTGGTGCTCACCATATCGTTGATGCGCCGCCCCGCTTCCCAGGTAATCCGTGCATCACCTGACGCCGCGAGGGGCTGTCGTCGAACATGGCGAAGGGAGTCAATGCTGACAGCAACCCAGAAACGACGAAGCCCCCGAAAACTCAACGTTTTCGGGGGCTTCGACTACTTCGCGTATGGCGGAGAGATAGGGATTTGAACCCTAGGTACTGTTGCCAGTACAACGGATTTCGAATCCGTCCCGTTCGACCACTCCGGCATCTCTCCAATGGCGCGCATCATACCAGCGATTTTGATTCTGGCAAATCTTTTTTGAAAAAAATTCGCGTGGTATCAGGCGCTTGCGTGAACGAGCCGCTTACAGCGGCACGCCCAGGCGTTTTGCAACTTCTTCGTAGGCCTCGATCACATCACCCAGGCCCTGGCGGAAGCGGTCCTTGTCCATCTTCTTGCGGGTCTCTTTGTCCCACAGGCGGCAGCCGTCCGGGCTGAACTCGTCGCCCAGGACGATCTGGCCGTGGAACACGCCGAACTCCAGCTTGAAGTCGACCAGCAGCAGGCCTGCGTCATCGAACAGCTTGGTCAGCACTTCGTTGACCTTCAACGACAGCTTCTTCATCTCGACCAGCTGCTCGGCGGTGCCCCAGCCGAACGCGACAACGTGGGATTCGTTGATGAAGGGGTCGCCCTTCTCGTCGTTCTTGAGGAACAGTTCGAAGGTGGACGGCTCGAGCTTGATGCCCTCCTCCACGCCCAGGCGCTTGACCAGGCTGCCGGCGGCGTAGTTGCGCACCACGCACTCGACCGGGATCATGTCGAGCTTCTTGACCAGGCACTCGTTGTCACCCAGCAGTTTGTCGAACTGAGTCGGCACGCCGGCTTCTTCGAGCTTCTGCATGATGAAGGCGTTGAACTTGTTGTTCACCATGCCTTTACGGTCGAGCTGCTCGATGCGCTTGCCGTCGAACGCCGAAGTGTCGTTACGGAACAGCAGGATCAAGCGATCGGCGTCATCGGTCTTGTAAACCGACTTGGCCTTGCCACGGTAGAGTTCTTCGCGTTTTTCCATGATGGGCTCCGCTTGCTTGAGTAGGTGGGCTAGGCGATCAGGCGCCAGTCGAGCCCATGGTCTTGATTAGCCACCTGGAGCCAGTCCGGGTCGCACCCGAGGGCGTCGACGAAGCACTGGCGGGCCAGCTGTGGCTGGTTGTTCTTGCTGCTGAGGTGGGCCAGCACCAGGTGCTGAAGGTTCTGCCAGCCCAACTCGGCCACCAGGCTTGCGGCCTGGTGGTTGTTCAGATGTCCTTGGCTGCCACCGACCCGTCGCTTGAGGAACTGCGGGTAGTGTCCGCGTGCCAGCAGGTCACGGCAGTGGTTGGCCTCGATCAGCAGGGCGTCGAGGGCCTGGTAACGCTGCAGCAGGTACATGTCGTAACTGCCAAGGTCGGTCAGCATGCCGAAGCGCCGGCGACCATCGCTGATCACGTACTGCAACGGCTCGTAGGCATCATGCTCGACCCGTGCGGCGCTGACCTGCAGATCGCCGACCTGCAGTGTATCGCCACAGCTGAGAAACCCCGCTACCTCCACCGGTTTGCGCAGGCCACGCAGAGTGCCCTGGCTCATGTAGACCGGTACATTGTAGCGGCGCGCCAGCAAACCCACCCCATGCACATGGTCGGCATGTTCGTGGGTGACCAGCACCGCGCTCAGTTGCGTGGCCGACACCCCGAGCAGCGCCAGGCGCCGCTCGGTTTCCCGTAGCGAAAAGCCGCAATCGACCAGGATGAGCGTGTCACCACTGGCGATCAGCGTGCCGTTTCCCTGGCTACCGCTTCCAAGAACCGCGAAACGCACTTAGCCCAGACGGTCCTGGATTGCGCTCAGCACGCGGCGGGCCACATCGGCCGGGGCCACGGTATTGATGTTCTTCTCGACGGTGACCTGGACGTTTTCACCGACCTTGCTCAGGCGTACCTGGTAACGCTCGGCGCGGGCCTCGCGCTCTTCCTTGCTCGGTTCGCTGCCGAACAGACGGCTGAGGAAGCCAGGCTCCTTCTGCTTGTCGTCCGGTTTTTCCGACAGGTTGATGTAGTACAGGCCCAGGCTGCGGTTGATGTCCTCGACGCGCCACTCGCCCTGCTCCAGGGCGCGGCCCACGCCGGACCAGGCACGGTCGAGGTCGGAGCCCAGGTACAGCACCGGGTTGCCGCTGCCGTCCTCGCTGAGGCTGACCTGGCTCGGCGCATCGAAATCACGCGCGGCCAGCAGCGACACCGAACCGCCCTTCTCGGCGTTGCGGTTCATGCTGGCGAGCATTTCGTCGACCAGCAGCGCATCGGCGCCGGTATTGCTGGAAGTGGACGGGAACTCGGGCTCGGCGGTGCTGCCGGCCGGGCGCTCGACGCTGACCACATACACTTCCGAAGTGTTGCGCTGCACGCCGGGCTCCATGCGCACCCGCACCCGAACTTCGCTGTCGGGGCTGCTGGAGGCGCTGGCCAGACGCTGGCCAAGCGACGCGGAGAGCTCGTCGAAACGCTGCCAGCTGGTGCTGAATTCACCGGTCTGCGGGCGCTCTTCGGCAATGCGGAAGCCGTTGTCTTCGAAGAACTGGTGGGTCACCGGCCAGACTTCGGCCGGCGAGCGCTGGGCCAGCACCCAGCGGCTGCTGCCACTGCGCTGCAGGCTGAAATCGCTGATGTCGGCGGCAGCCGACAGCGGTTGCGGGCGCGGCACTTCGAACTCGCCGGTGGCGTGATCGTCGGCAACGTTGCGCGGGATCGGCAGCAGCGGATCCATGCGCTTGACGTTGCTGGCGTCCGGCGGCAGCTGCATCGGCGCGGTGGGCTGCGCCTGCAGGTAATCGCTGCCGCGGTCGCGGAAATAGCCATCCTCGCCCCACAGCCAGCCACAACCGCTGGTGCTGGAGATGATCAGGGCAAGGGTGGAAAGACCAGCCAGTCGCTTCATGCGGTGTACTTCCTCGATTAAACCAGTACGCCGGACTGGCGCAAGGCAGTACGGACTTTTTCGTGACAGCTGTCGCTCAGCCAGGTCAGGGGCAGGCGGATACCTTTGTGCATCAGGCCCATTTCAACCAGCGCCCACTTCACCGGGATCGGGTTGGCTTCGCAGAACAGGTCTTTGTGCAGCGGCATGAGTTTTTCGTTGATTGCGCGGGCCTTCTCGGCATTGCCCTCAAGGGCGGCCTCGCACAGGTCGGCCATTTCGCGCGGGGCGACGTTGGCGGTAACCGAGATGTTGCCCTTGCCGCCCATCAGGATCAGCTCGACGGCAGTCGGGTCGTCGCCGGACAGGACGATGAAGTCCTTGCTGACGCCTTCCAGGATCTGCTTGGCACGCACCAGGTCGCCCGTGGCTTCCTTGATACCGATGATGTTCGGCACGCTCGACAGGCGGATCACGGTCTCGGCCTGCATGTCGCAGGAGGTGCGGCCGGGCACGTTGTAGAGGATCTGCGGAATGTCGACGGCTTCGGCGATGTGCTTGAAGTGCTGGTACAGGCCTTCCTGGGTCGGCTTGTTGTAGTACGGGACTACCAGCAGGCAGGCATCGGCGCCGGCGTTCTTGGCGTTCTGCGTGAGGTGCACGGCTTCGGCAGTGGAGTTGGCACCGGTACCGGCGATGACCGGGATGCGCTTCTTGCTGTGCTTGACGCGCTCGACCACGTGCTTGATGACCAGGATGTGTTCTTCTACATCCAGAGTGGCCGACTCACCGGTGGTGCCGACAGCGACGATCGCGTGGGTGCCATTTTCCAGGTGGAAGTCTACAAGTTTGTCGAGGCTGTCCCAATCAAGACGCCCTTGTGCATCCATGGGTGTGACCAATGCCACCATACTGCCCGCAATCATGTAACTGCTCCTGCCGGAAAAAGAGAGCGGTAATGGTACTGGGGGCATCGGCCTTGCACAAGCGAAGCAGGCGGGCGGAGCATTCCCCTTCGCGCCGCTTTTCGCTACCCTTGATCCTTTGATCGGTACAGCGCGGCCCGCCGGGCCGTCGACAGTGCTCCCGGCCTGTGTTCATCGCCATGAAACCGTGGCCGTGCCCCCACGCAAACAGCAGGCTTGTCCCGTCCTGTACCGACCGCTCATCGCTTTAGGAATGCTGCATGTCCACCCCCACCGTTCGCGAACAATTCCTCGTCATCAGCGCCCTGGGCCCCAACCCGATGGAGCTGGCCAATGTTCTGAGCCGCGCAGCTTTCGAAAACCGCTGCGCGGTCGTCACCTCGCGCCTGAGCCGCCACGGCGAAACCAGCGCCCTGGTATTGCAGGTCGGCGGTAGCTGGGATGCCCTGGCGCGCCTCGAGACCACGCTGCCGGGCCTGGCCAAGAAGCACGGCCTGACCCTGGACGTGGTGCGCAGTGCCGAGCAGGAAGTACGCCCGCAGGCCCTGCCTTATGTGGCCTATGTCAGCGCCGCCTATCGCCCGGACATCATCAACGAGCTGTGCCAGTTCTTCCTCGACCACCGCGTCGAGCTGGACGCGATGACCTGCGACACCTACCTGGCCCCGCAGACCGGCAGCAGCATGCTCAATGCCCAGTTCACCGTGATCCTGCCGGCCGGCACCCAGATCAGCTGGCTGCGCGACCAGTTCCTGGACTTTGCCGACGCCCTCAACCTGGACGCGCTGATCGAACCGTGGCGCCCGCAGAACCCTGTCTAAGGAAGCCCTCATGGCCGTAGCACTCGACCAACCCGTTGCCGATTTCCAGGCCCAGGCCACCAGCGGCCAGGCCGTCAGCCTCGCCCAGCTCAAGGGCCAGCAGGTGGTGCTGTACTTCTACCCCAAGGACAGCACCCCGGGCTGCACCACCGAAGGCCAGGGTTTCCGTGACCAGTACGCGGCGTTCCAGGCCGCCAATACCCTGGTGTTCGGCGTATCGCGCGACGGCATCAAGTCGCACGAGAACTTCAAGGCCAAGCAAGCCTTCCCCTTCGAGCTGATCAGCGACAAGGACGAGGCGCTGTGCCAGCTGTTCGACGTGATCAAGCTGAAGAAGCTGTATGGCAAAGAGTATCTGGGCGTAGACCGCAGCACCTTCCTGATCGACAAGGACGGTGTGCTGCGCCAGGAATGGCGTGGGGTGAAGGTGCCGGGGCATGTGGATGCCGTGCTCGCGGCAGCCGAGGCCTTGAACAAGGCTTGATACCTGTACTGCGTGGGAGCGGGCTTACCCCGCGATGGCGCCAGCGAGGCCATACGTGTTGCCTGGCCAGGCGCCATCGCGGGGCAAGCCCGCTCCCACGAGGCCCGCTCCCTCGCGAATAGCCCCTAAAGCATCGGCGCGACCGATGCCTCCTGCCGCGGCCACGCATCCAGCACCGCCTTGAACAGCGTCGCCAGCGGGATCGCGAAGAAGATCCCCCAGAAGCCCCACAACCCGCCGAATAGCAGCACGGCGCAGATGATCGCCACCGGGTGCAGGCTCACCGCCTCGGAGAACAGCAGCGGCACCAGCACGTTGCCATCGAGCGCCTGGATGATCGCGTACACCGCCATCAGGTAGATGAACTGATCGCCCCAGCCCCACTGGAACAGCGCGATCAGGGTCACCGGCACGGTCACCACCACCGCCCCCACGTAAGGCACCACCACCGACAGCCCCACCAGCAGCGCCAGCAGTGCCGCGTAGTTCAGCCCCAGGCTGATGAAGGCGATATAGGTGGCGACACCGCAGATCAGGATCTCGATGCCCTTGCCGCGGATGTAGTTGGCGATCTGCCGGTTCATCTCGTCGCCCACCCGGTTGAGCAGGGCGCGCTCGCGTGGCAGGTAGCCACTGACCCAACGGCCGATCAGTTCACGGTCTTTGAGGAAGAAGAACACCAGGATCGGCACCAGCACCAGGTAGATCATCGCGTTGACCAAAAGCGGCAGGCTCGACAACGAGAAGGTCAGCGCCCACTGGCCGAACTTGCCGATTTCACCGCGCACCGACTCGATGGCGCGCAGCACCTGCTCGTCCGACACCAGGTGCGGGTAGCGCTCGGGCAGCAGCAGCAACAGCGACTGCCACTTGCCCAGCATGCCGGGCAGTTCATTGAACAGGGTGATCAACTGATGCCAGAGCAACGGCACCAGTACCAGCATGAACGCCGCCAGGGCGCCCATGAACAGCGCGAACACCAGCCACACCGCCAGCCGTGTCGGCACCTTGTAGCGCTCCAGGGCGTTGACCAGCCCCTGCATCAGGAAGGCCAGGACCATGCCCGCCAGCACCGGCGCGAGCATCCCGCCCAGCGTCAGCACCACGGTGAAGGCCAGGAACAGCAGGACCGCCAGCACCACTGCCTCCTCATCGGAGAAGTAGCGCTGCATCCAGTCGCGTAGCACTTTGATCATTGCCGATCCTTGAATGAAAACTCAGGCCTTGCGCAGCCAGTACGTGTACACCCCGGCCTCGGCCGTTTCGTGCAGCAGCGTATGACCGGCAAGCCGGGCAAAAGTGCGAAAGTCGCGTTGCGAGCCTGCATCGGTGGCGATCACCTTGAGCACCGCGCCACTGGCCAGGCGATTGAGCTCCATCTTCGCCTTGAGCAGCGGCAAGGGGCAGTTCAGCCCGCTGGCGTCGAGTTCGGCGTCGCAGGTCAGGGTGTCACTCATCGGGCGCGTCTCCACAGGCAGGGCAAAAAGGGCACTAGGATACCGCCACTGGTCGGCATCGTGCGACCCGGCTACAGTAAGGCTTTTGACCGACGCGAGCTTGTGCATGAATCTACTGCGCCCCACCCTGCTGACGCTGGCCTGCCTGATGGCCCTCCCCGGCCACGCCGACGACCTGCCGTCACTGGGCGATGCCAGTTCCGCGATCGTTTCGCCACAACAGGAGCACCAGCTCGGGCGTGCCTGGCTGAGCCTGCTGCGTGGCAACGTCAACCAGCTGAACGACCCGCAACTCAAGGATTTCGTCGAGACCAGCGTGTACAAGCTGGCCGAGACCAGCCAGGTGCAGGACCGGCGCCTGGAGTTCATCCTCATCGACAGCAAGGAGCTCAACGCCTTCGCCGCCCCCGGCGGCATCGTCGGGGTCAACGGCGGGCTGTTCCTCAACGCCCAGACCGAAGGCGAGTACGCCTCGGTACTGGCCCACGAACTGGCGCACTTGTCGCAGCGCCACTTCGCCCGTGGCGTCGAAGCCCAACAGCGCATGCAACTGCCGATGATGGCGGCGCTGCTGGCAGGCATCGTGCTGGCGGCGGGGGGCGGTGGCGACGCCGGCATCGGCGTGATTGCCGGCACCCAGGCAGCGGCCATTCAGGAGCAGCGGCGCTTCTCCCGGCAGAACGAACAGGAGGCCGATCGCATCGGCATCCAGAACCTCGAAAAAGCCGGTTACGATCCGCGCAACATGCCCAACATGTTCGAGCGCCTGGCGCGCCAGTACCGCTACGACGCCAAACCGCCGGAATTCCTCCTGACCCACCCGGTCACCGAATCCCGGGTGGCCGACACCCGCAACCGCGCCGAGCAGGCGCCGGCGGGTGGCGTCGAGGACAGCCTGCGCTACCAGTTGATCCGCGCCCGCGTGCAGCTCACCTA
This sequence comes from Pseudomonas sp. EMN2, assembly GCF_009650555.1. Lineage (NCBI taxonomy): Bacteria > Pseudomonadati > Pseudomonadota > Gammaproteobacteria > Pseudomonadales > Pseudomonadaceae > Pseudomonas > Pseudomonas sp. EMN2. The sequence goes on along the minus strand of NZ_VZZR01000015.1, from coordinate 2,104 downwards.
CGAAGGCACCCCGGGCCTGGCCGCCAAGCGCTTCCGCGCCCAGCTTGACGAGAACCCGCAAATGGATGCCGCGCGCTATGGCCTGGCGCTGGCACAGATCAAGGGTGGCCAGCTCAACGAAGCGCGGGAGAGCCTCAAGCCACTGCTGGCCAAGGCGCCCAACGACATCACCTACAACCTGGCGCAGATCGACCTGGACATCACCAACAACCGCCTGGCCGATGCCCAGCAGCGCGCGACACGCCTGCAGGCGCTCTACCCTGGCAACTACCCGTTGAAACAGGTGCGCGCCGACCTGCTGGTCAAGCAGGGCAAGCCGGCCGAAGCGGAGAAAGTGCTGGATGATCTGGTCAAAAGCCGCCCGGACGATCCGGACGTGTGGTACGACGTTGCCGAAGTGCGCGGCCTGTCCGGCAACACCATCGGCCTACACCGCGCCCGCGCCGAGTACTTCACCCTGGTCGGCGACTTCGACCAGGCGATCCAGCAGTTGGACTACGCCAAGCGCCGTTCGGGCAGCAACTTCCCGCTGGCCTCGCAGATCGACCAACGCCAGCGCGAGATCATGGAGCAGCAGCGCATGGTCAAGGACATGATGGGGCGCTGATTTACAGCCAGAAAGCATCGCGGGGCAAGCCCGCTCCCACGTTCATGCGTGGGAGCGGGCTTGCCCCGCGATGCTTTCTGGCTTCGGTCAGGCGTTGCCCGACAACTTCAAGCGCGCCGCCTGGGTGAAATCGAGCATGCGGTTGAGCGGCTTGATCGCCTTGGGGATCAGCGCCGGCTCGACGAAGATCTCGTTGCTGCCGGTGCGCAGGCAATCCAGCACACGCTCCAGGGTATTCATGGCCATCCACGGGCAGTGCGCACAGCTGCGGCAGGCCGCGCCGTTGCCGGCGGTGGGGGCTTCGACGAATTCCTTGTCCGGGCACAGCTGCTGCATCTTGTAGAAGATGCCGCGGTCGGTCGCGACAATGAACGTCTTGTTCGGCAGGGTCTGCGCAGCCTTGATCAGCTGGCTGGTGGAACCCACCGCGTCGGCCAGCTCGATCACCGCTTCCGGTGACTCCGGGTGAACCAGGATCGCCGCGTCCGGGTACAGCGCCTTCATGTCGGCCAGTTGGCGCGACTTGAATTCTTCGTGGACGATGCAGGCACCGTCCCACAGCAGCATGTCGGCGCCGGTCTGCTTCTGGATGTAGCGGCCCAGATGCTGGTCCGGGCCCCAGATGATGGTCTCGCCGTTGTCCATCAGGCTTTCGACGATTTCCAGTGCGCAGCTGGAGGTCACGACCCAGTCGGCCCGCGCCTTCACTGCGGCGGAAGTGTTGGCGTACACCACCACGGTGCGCTCGGGGTGCTGGTCGCAGAAGTCCGAGAACTCCTTGACCGGGCAGCCCAGGTCGAGCGAGCAGGTGGCTTCCAGGGTCGGCATCAGCACGCGCTTTTCCGGGGTGAGGATCTTCGCCGTCTCGCCCATGAAGCGCACTCCGGCCACGATCACCGTGTCAGCGGGGTGGTTCTTGCCGAAGCGGGCCATTTCCAGCGAGTCGGACACGCACCCGCCGGTCTCCTCGGCCAGGGCCTGGATCACCGGATCGCAGTAGTAATGGGCGACCAGCACGGCATTCTGCTTCTTCAGCTCGGCGGCGATGGCCGCACGGTATTCGGCCTCCTGCGCGGGCGTCAGCGGGTGGGGCTGCTTGGCGTCGAGGTGGGCCTGTACCAACAGGCGTTCGGAAATCTGGGTCATGATCGCAGGACCTGCAGGGCGCGTACGCGCGTCAATCGAGTGTATCACCCGGCCCTGACAGATCGGCTAGCGGTGCCGGACGGCCAGCTGGGCGGGCCCTCGCGGCCCCTCTGCGGGCGCGGATTATTATCGGACGGCGAAGGCTACAGGCAATCGGAGCGATGCAAAAGGGGTTTTTGCGTGGCGGCTCTGAATGCAATCGCGGGGCAAGCCCGCTCCCACGCTAGAGCGAACGTGGGAGCGGGCTTGCCCCGCGAATTGGGCGTGAAACCTGCGATCAGCCCTGAGGCTGCAGCGCCGCCAGGTGGCCGCTGATCAGCATGGCGAACTCTTCGACGGTCATCTTCTTGC
>NZ_VZZR01000121.1:0-15520 GCF_009650555.1 Pseudomonas sp. EMN2 | reverse complement strand
CCCCGAGACCGAGCACAAGGGCGTGGCCGAGATCATCATCGGCAAGCAGCGTAACGGCCCCATCGGCTTCATCCGCCTGGCGTTCATCGGCAAGTACACCCGCTTCGAGAACCTCGCGCCGGGCATGTACAACTTCGACGACGACGAGTAACGCCCAAGTATTGGCCCCTGTGGGAGCGGGTTTACCCGCGAATGCGATAGTGAAATCAATATCGCATTCGCGGGTAAACCCGCTCCCACAGGGGCCAATTTTGTCCTTGGGGATCCAAATGAATCCGACCACCACCGTCGGATTTGGTCAAAATTTGTGCTATATTCCGCGCCCGCGATTTCCCTGCACACCAGAACCGGTCACTGACATGCAAGCAGCCAAACCACTCTACGACTATCCCAAGTACTGGGCCGAATGCTTCGGACCAGCGCCGTTCCTGCCGATGAGCAGGGAGGAGATGGATCAGCTCGGCTGGGATTCCTGCGACATCATCATCGTGACCGGTGACGCCTACGTCGATCATGCGTCGTTCGGCATGGCCATCATCGGCCGCCTGCTCGAGGCCCAGGGCTTTCGGGTAGGCATCATTGCCCAGCCGAACTGGCAGTCCAAAGACGACTTCATGAAGCTCGGCGAGCCGAACCTGTTCTTCGGCGTCGCGGCCGGCAACATGGACTCGATGATCAACCGCTACACCGCGGACAAGAAGATCCGTTCCGACGACGCCTACACCCCCGGCGGCCTGGCCGGCAAGCGCCCGGATCGCGCCAGCCTGGTGTACAGCCAGCGCTGCAAGGAAGCCTACAAGCACGTGCCGATCGTGCTCGGCGGCATCGAGGCCTCGCTGCGCCGTATCGCCCACTACGACTACTGGCAGGACAAGGTCCGCCACTCGATCCTGGTGGACGCCAGCGCCGACATCCTGCTGTACGGCAACGCCGAGCGGGCCATTGTCGAGGTCGCCCAGCGCCTGTCCCAGGGCGAGCCCATCGAGCAGATCACCGACGTGCGCGGCACGGCGTTCATTCGCCGCGACACGCCTCAGGGCTGGTACGAGATCGACTCCACCCGCATCGACCGTCCGGGCCGGGTCGACAAGATCATCAACCCCTACGTCAACACCCAGGACACCCAGGCCTGTGCCATCGAGCAGGCCAAGGGCGAGCAGGACGACCCGAACGAAGCCAAGGTGGTGCAGATCCTCGACAGCCCGCAGATCACCCGCGAAAAGTCGGTGATCCGCCTGCCATCGTTCGAGAAAGTGCGTAACGACCCGGTGCTCTATGCCCACGCCAACCGCGTGCTGCACCTGGAGACCAACCCCGGTAACGCCCGCGCCCTGGTGCAGAAGCACGGTGAAGTGGATGTGTGGTTCAACCCGCCACCCATCCCCATGACCACCGAAGAGATGGACTACGTGTTCGGCATGCCCTACGCACGTATTCCGCACCCGGCCTACGGCAAGGAGCGCATCCCGGCCTACGAGATGATTCGTTTCTCGGTCAACATCATGCGTGGCTGTTTCGGCGGCTGCACCTTCTGCTCGATCACCGAGCACGAAGGCCGGATCATCCAGAACCGCTCGCATGAGTCGATCCTGCACGAAATCGAAGAGATGCGTGACAAGGTGCCAGGCTTTACCGGCGTGGTCTCCGACCTGGGCGGCCCGACCGCCAACATGTACCGCATCGCCTGCAAGAGCCACGAGATCGAGAAGCACTGCCGCAAGCCGTCGTGCGTGTTCCCCGGCATCTGCGAGAACCTCAACACCGACCACAGCTCGCTGATCGAGCTGTACCGCAAGGCACGTGCCTTGCCGGGGGTGAAGAAGATCCTGATCGCCTCGGGCCTGCGCTACGACCTGGCGGTGGAATCGCCGGAGTACGTGCGCGAGCTGGTGACCCACCACGTCGGTGGCTACCTGAAGATTGCCCCGGAGCACACCGAGCGTGGCCCGCTGGACAAGATGATGAAGCCGGGTATCGGCACCTATGACCGCTTCAAGCGCATGTTCGAGAAGTTCTCGAAAGAAGCGGGCAAGGAGCAGTACCTGATCCCGTACTTCATCGCCGCGCACCCGGGCACCACCGACGAAGACATGATGAACCTGGCCCTGTGGCTCAAGGGCAACGGCTTCCGCGCCGACCAGGTGCAGGCGTTCTACCCCTCGCCCATGGCCTCGGCCACGGCCATGTACCACTCGGGCAAGAACCCGCTGCGCAAGGTCACCTACAAGAGCGAAGGGGTGGAGATCGTCAAGAGCGAGGAGCAGCGCCGCCTGCACAAGGCGTTCCTGCGCTACCACGACCCGAAGGGCTGGCCAATGCTGCGTGAGGCGCTGGAGCGTATGGGCCGCGCCGACCTGATCGGCCCGGGCAAGCACCAGCTGATCCCGCTGCACCAGCCGCAGACCGACAGCTACCAGAGTGCCCGGCGCAAGAACTCCACGCCGGCCGGCAGCCACAAGGTGGGCAAGGAGCAGAAGATCCTCACCCAGCACACCGGCCTGCCGCCGCGTGCCAGCGATGGCAGCAAGCCGTGGGACAAGCGCGAGAAGGCCAAGGCCGAAGCGTTCGCCCGCAACCAGCAGGCGGCCAAGGAGCGCAAAGAAGCGGCCAAGGGTGGCGGCAAGGGCAAGAAGCCGCGTCAGCCGGTCATCCCGCGCTGAAGCAGGACGCCATGTAGTTCGTGGGAGCGGGCTTGCCCCGCGATGGGGTCGGTGAATTCACCATCGCTATCGCGGGGCAAGCCCGCTCCCACGGGTGTTCAGGTCACCCGTTCGACTCAATCAGGCTTCTTGTCCACCCACTTCGGCGCCACCGGCGCAATGAAGCTGTCCATCCCGTCCAGCAGCTCATCCGGCTGCTGCGCCAACTGCAACATCGCCCGATGCTGCGGCCTGACGAAGCCCTCTTCGACCACATGGTCGAGGAACCCGCCCAGCTTCTCGTAGAACCCGTTCACATCCAGCAAGCCCAGCGGCTTGGCGTGATACCCCAACTGCCCCCAGGTCCACACCTCGAACAGCTCCTCCAGCGTCCCCAGCCCGCCCGGCAGGGCGATGAAGGCATCGCTGAGTTCGGCCATGCGCGCCTTGCGCGCGTGCATGCCGTCGACCACCTCCAGGCGGCTGAGGCCTTTGTGGCCCACTTCGGCATCCAGCAGGCTCTGGGGGATGATCCCGACCACCTCGCCGCCGGCCGCCATGGCTGCGTCGGCGACGATGCCCATCAGGCCGACCGCGCCACCGCCGTAGACCAGCGTCAGGCCGCGGCGGGCAATGGCCTGGCCGAGGGCGATGGCCGCCTCGCGGTAGGCCGGGTTGGCGCCGGTGCTGGCGCCGCAGAACACACAAACGGAACGTACTGGCATTGCTTGTCTCCCTTCACAGGGCTGACAGGGTAAGGCGCAAGGCCGCAGCTTCCAAGGCTGTCGTCACTCAGGGCGGGAGAATTCGCAGGCCGCGCCGGTGGCACCCTGGGCGTAGGCGGCGAGCAGGCTGTTCATGAAACTTGAGAGGGACATTTCAGTTACTCCTAAATGAAAGGTTGTCCCATCGTCTATCAAGAGGGCATGATGTGCTCTTTGATTGGTTGTATACAATCCATTGAACAATTCAACTGGCTGGCCACTTGACACCCCTTGACCCACATCAGGGCTGGGTTGCATGGTTTCAGGCAGTCTCGCAATTGATAAAACCCTGCCAAGGAGATTCATGATGTTTGCGAAAGCTGTAGCGGTATCCCTGCTGACCCTCGCCAGCGCCTCTGTCTTTGCAGCCGAATGCTCGGTCACCGTCGAGTCGACTGACCAGATGTCCTACACCAGCAAAGAATTCACCGTCGACAAGAGCTGCAAAGAGTTCACCGTCAAGCTGACCCACTCCGGCAGCCTGCCGAAGAACGTCATGGGCCACAACCTGGTGATCAGCAAGACTGCCGACATGCAGGCGATCGCCACCGAAGGCATGAGCCAGGGCATCGACAAGGGCTACCTGAAAGCAGACAACGCCAACATCATCGCCCACACCGCGATGATCGGCGCGCCTGAGAAAGAGACTGAAGTGAAGTTCGACACCTCGAAGCTCGAAGCCGGTGGCGACTACAGCTTCTTCTGCACCTTCCCGGGCCACATCTCGATGATGAAGGGCAAGGTTGTCGTCAAGTAAGCGATACCTGACGCAATACCCTGTGGGAGCGGGCTTGCCCCGCGATGGCGATGGTGAATCCACCAACGTCATCGCGGGGCAAGTCGCATCGGCGCACCGCCGCTCCCACGTTTGGCCCTGTGCTTTACGGCGCGAACGGCAGTTCGCGCTTGTGCTGGGTCTTGCGGTAGGTGCCGACGATGATGTCGAACGCCGCCTGATCGACCGGCAGGCCATGCAGGAAAGTATCGATCTGCTGGTAGGTAACGCCGTGGGACGCCTCGTCCGGCTTGCCCGGTTCCAGGTCTTCCAGGTCGGCGGTCGGCACTTTCTCCACCAGCGCCTCCGGCGCGCCAAAGCTGCGCGCAATCGCCCGCACCTGGTTCTTCACCAGCCCGCTCAGCGGCGCCAGGTCGCAGGCACCATCACCGAACTTGGTAAAGAAGCCCATCACCGCCTCGGCGGCGTGGTCGGTGCCGATCACCAGGCCCGCGCGGGCGCCGGCGATGGTGTACTGCGCCACCATGCGCATGCGCGCCTTGGTATTGCCGACGACGAAGTCCACCAGGCTCGGCGAGCCACCTTCCAGCGCTTTCACTTCAATGGCCAGTGCGCGTACTGCCGGGGCGATATCGACGGTGTGCACTTCGTCGGCCTTGATCACGTCCAGGCAGGCCTGGGCGTCATGCTCGTCGTGCTGCACCTGGTACGGCAGGCGCACGGCGATGAAGGTGTAGGCCTTATCGCCCGTCTCGCTGCGCAACTCGTTGATGGCGCGCTGGGCGAGCAGGGCGGCGGTCAGCGAGTCGACGCCGCCGCTGATGCCCAGCACCAGGGTCTTGAGCCGGGCGTTGGCCAGGCAATCCTTGATGAACGCCACGCGCCGGGCCACTTCCTGCTCGAGTGCGGCGGCATCGGCGAACGGCGGCTGCACCTTGAGCGCCTGGGCAATCTCCTGCTGAACGGCTTGCATGGGTTACTCCTTGCTGGGGATTTTGAATACATGACGCAGGTAGGCGACGAAGTTCTGGTCGCGGCACTGGGTCTTGGCGGCTTCGTCGGAGATCTTCGCCACTGGCGAGCCGTTGCAGTCGGTCATTTTAAGCACGATGTTCATGGGCGCCACACCGGGAATATCGCAGGTCAGGTTGGTGCCGATGCCAAAGCTGACGTTGATCCGACCGCGCAGGGCACGGAAGATTTCCAGTGAACGGGTCAGGTTCAGGCCGTCGGAGAACACCAGGGTCTTGGTCATCGGGTCGACGCCCAGCTTCTGGTAATGGGCGATGGCTTTCTCGGCCCAGGCCACCGGCTCGCCCGAGTCGTGGCGCAGGCCGTCGAACAGCTTGGCGAAGTACAGGTCGAAATCCTTCAGGAAAGCATCCATGGTGATGCAGTCGGTCAGGGCGATGCCCAGCAGCCCACGGTACTCGCGCACCCAGCAGTCCAGCGCGGCGATCTGGCTGTCGATCAGCCGTGGGCCGAGTTGCTGGTGGGCCATGAACCATTCGTGGGCCATGGTGCCCAGCGGCTTGATATCCAGTTTCCATGCCAGGTCGACGTTGCTGGTGCCGACGAAGCGGGCCGGGAAGTCATCGCGCAGCACCCGCACCACTTCCTCCTGCACCCGGCTGGAAAAACGCCGGCGGGTGCCGAAGTCGGCCACCTGCAGCTCGGCCAGCTCGTCATCGCTGGCATGGGCGCGCAGCCAGTCGAACTTGCGGTGCAGCTGTTCACGCGCCACGGCCAGGCGCATGTGCGGGTGCAAGTGGCGGTTGCGCACTTCGCTGATGATCGCCAGCAAAGGTACTTCGAAGAGGATCACGTGCAGCCACGGGCCCCGCAGGCGCAGGCTCAACTGGTCATTTTCGATCCCTAAGTGCACGTAGCGCAGGTTGAAGCGGAACAGCCGCAGAAAACGCAGGAAGTCGGGCTTGAGGAAGCTGATGCGCTCGAGGAAGGCCAGCTGGCCATCATCCAGGGTGAGCTCGCTGAGCAACTCCAGTTGGTGGCGGATTTCGCCCAGGTAGGGGCGCAGGTCTTCGCCATTGCGGCAGCGAAACTCCCACTCGACGTCGGCGTCCGGGTAGTTGTGCAGCACGCCCTGCATCATCGTCAGCTTGTAGAAATCGGTGTCGAGCAGGTTGTGCACGATGCGCTCGGCGAATGCGCTCTCGCTCATGTAAAGCTCCAGGTCGGCGGCGCCTGCTGTAAACGGTGCAGGCGCGCGTGAATGGTGGCCATTGTGCCAGTGTTTGTGCCAGCCATGAGCAAAATGGCCGGGGCTGGCGATCCACCCAGGCGAGTTTTCCGTGCACCGGCTAGCCTTCAAACGGTGCTGCCTGTAGCAGTCGCGCACCAGCGGTGTGCAGTTCGGTGACGTCGGCTGTTACAGGGCGGTTGCACGTTAACACTTGCAAGGGTTGCAATGATGGCACTCGATGGTTGCTCCTTGTCTAGGCGTTTGGGTGGCGCTCACCCTGCAACAGACGGTTGCACGCTCAATAAAGAAAAGGCCGTCGGTCGCCTCGTCTGCCCCTGCACAGTGAGTTTTCCCGCAATGCAAAACCAATGGCACGGCCCTTGCTCGGAGCACAGGGTTGATGAAGTTGTAGTGCCAACCAAAAAAACTCTAGGAGCACCACCTCATGTCGCAGACGTTTTACAAGAAAGGTTTCCTGGCACTGGCAGTAGCCACAGCACTGGGTGTTTCTTCGTATGTTCAGGCCGACGTCAAGATCGGTGTAGCGGGCCCCATGACCGGTGCCAACGCAGCGTTTGGCGAGCAGTACATGAAAGGTGCCCAGGCGGCAGCCGACAAGATCAACGCCGCCGGCGGGGTGAACGGCGAAAAAATCGTTCTGGTCAAAGGTGACGACGCCTGTGAACCCAAGCAGGCCGTGGCCGTGGCCAACCGCCTGGTGGACCAGGACAAGGTGATCGGCGTGGTCGGTCACTTCTGCTCCTCCAACACCATCCCCGCCTCCGAGGTGTATGACGAGGCCGGCGTGATCGCCATCACCCCGGGCTCCACCAACCCGCAGGTCACCGAGCGTGGCCTGTCCGCGATGTTCCGCATGTGCGGTCGTGACGACCAGCAGGGCATCGTCGCCGGCGACTACATCGTCGACGTGCTCAAGGGCAAGAAAGTGGTCGTGCTGCACGACAAGGACACCTACGGCCAGGGCCTGGCCGACGCCACCAAGGCACAGCTCGAGAAGCGCGGCGTCAAGCCGGTGCTGTACGAAGGCCTGACCCGCGGCGAGAAGGACTTCAGCGCCGTGGTCACCAAGATCCGCGCCGCCGGTGCCGACGTCGTCTACTTCGGCGGCCTGCACCCCGAGGCCGGCCCGCTGGTACGCCAGCTGCGCGAGCAGGGCCTGAAGGACGTCAAGTTCATGTCCGACGACGGCATCGTCACCGACGAACTGGTCACCACCGCCGGCGGCGCTCAATACGTCGATGGCGTGTACATGACCTTCGGCGCCGACCCACGCCTGCTGCCCGACAGCAAGGCGGTGGTCGAGGAGTTCCGCAAGAACGGCACCGAGCCGGAAGGCTACACCCTGTACGCCTACGCTTCGCTGCAGGCCCTGGCCGCCGGGTTCAACGGTGCCAAGTCGAACAAGGGCGAAGACGCCGCCAAGTGGCTCAAGGCCAACCCGGTCAAGACCGTCATGGGCGAGAAGAAGTGGGACAGCAAGGGCGACCTGACCGTGTCCGACTACGTGGTCTACCAGTGGGATAAAGACGGCAAGTATCACCAGCTCGAAAAACAAAAATAACCAGGGTGGGGCCCGGGCCTGCAAGCCCGGGCCAACGCCCCCGCAGCAGCTGTCTTTATTCGTAGATCTGCACGGTTCTGCGCCGCAACGGCCACGTCATCCGTGGCCCGCCGTGGTCGGCGCTCGTGCAATCTCAATCAGGTGAGATTGCGTTATGGATGGTATTTTCCTGCAGCAACTGGTCAACGGCCTGACCCTCGGGTCGGTCTATGGCCTGATCGCCATCGGCTACACAATGGTCTATGGCATTATCGGCATGATCAACTTCGCGCACGGCGAGGTGTACATGATCTCCGCGTACCTCGCGGCGATCAGCCTGGCATTGCTGGCCTACTTCGGCATCGAGTCGTTCCCCTTGCTGATGCTCGGCACGCTGTTGTTCACCGTCGTCGTCACCGGCGTCTACGGCTTCACCATCGAGCGCATCGCCTACAAACCCCTGCGCAACTCCACCCGCCTGGCACCGCTGATCAGTGCCATCGGCATCTCGCTGATCCTGCAGAACTACGCACAGATCAGCCAGGGCGCCCGCCAGCAGGGCGTACCCACGCTGCTCGAAGGCGCCATGCGCATCGACGTCGGCAGCGGTTTCGTACAGCTGACCTACACCAAGATCTTCATCCTGGTCGCCGCGTTCGTCGGCATGGGCCTGCTCACCTACGTGATCAAGTACACCAAGCTCGGGCGCATGTGCCGGGCCACGCAGCAAGACCGCAAGATGGCCTCCATCCTCGGTATCAACACCGACCGGGTGATCTCCTACGTGTTCGTCATCGGCGCGGTGATGGCCGCACTGGCGGGCGTGCTGATCACCATGAACTACGGCACCTTCGACTTCTATGCCGGCTTCATCATCGGCATCAAGGCATTCACCGCTGCCGTACTGGGCGGTATCGGCTCGCTCCCCGGCGCCATGCTTGGCGGGATCATCCTGGGGATTTCCGAGTCGCTGTTCTCCGGTCTGATCAACTCCGACTACAAGGACGTGTTCAGCTTCTCGCTGCTGGTGATGATCCTCATCTTCCGTCCCCAAGGCCTGCTGGGTCGCCCGCTCGTGGCTAAGGTGTGAACATGTCCGCTGCCAATACTGCCCCTGCTGTTGCAAACAAAGGTTTCGATCTCAAACGCAGCCTGCTGGAGACCATCGTCGCCGGCCTGCTGGCCCTTATCGTGTTCGGTCCGGTCGTCGGCGTGGTGCTCGACGGCTACAGCTTCAACGCCCAGCCGTCCCGCGTGGCCTGGCTGGTCGGCGGGGTGATGGTCGGGCGCTTCGTGCTCAGCCTGTTCCTGCAGACCCCAACCGGCCTGCGCATGCTCCAGGGCTTCGACAGCGGTGGTTCGGGCGTGCACGTGCTGGCGCCGGACTACAAGTCGCGCCTGCGCTACATCATTCCGGCGCTGATCGTGATCGCCATCGTGTTCCCCGTCTTCGCCAACAAGTACCTGCTGACCGTGGTCATCCTCGGCCTGATCTACGTGCTGCTGGGCCTGGGCCTGAACATCGTGGTCGGCCTGGCCGGCCTGCTCGACCTGGGTTACGTGGCGTTCTATGCCATTGGTGCCTACGGCCTGGCGCTGGGCTACCAGTATCTGGGCCTGGGCTTCTGGAGCGTGCTGCCGCTGGCGGCCATCGCCGCCGCGCTGGCGGGGTGCATTCTCGGCTTCCCGGTGCTGCGGATGCACGGCGACTACCTGGCGATCGTGACCCTGGGCTTCGGTGAAATCATCCGCCTGGTGCTGAACAACTGGCTGTCGTTCACCGGCGGCCCGAACGGCATGCCGGCGCCATCGCCGACCATCTTCGGCCTGGAGTTCGGTCGCCGGGCCAAGGACGGCGGGGTGCCGATCCACGAGTTCTTCGGCTTCGAATACAACGCCAACCTCAAGTTCGTGTTCATCTACGCGGTGCTGTTCATCGTTGTGCTGGCAGTGCTGTACATCAAGCACCGGCTGACCCGCATGCCCGTCGGCCGAGCCTGGGAAGCGCTGCGCGAAGACGAGATCGCCTGCCGCTCGATGGGCCTGAACCACGTGCTGGTCAAGCTCTCCGCCTTCACCCTGGGTGCCTCTACCGCAGGCCTTGCCGGCGTGTTCTTCGCCACCTACCAGGGCTTCGTCAACCCGTCGTCGTTCACCTTCTTCGAGTCGGCGCTGATCCTCGCCATCGTCGTGCTGGGCGGCATGGGCTCGACCGTGGGCGTGGTAATCGCTGCCTTCGTGCTGACCGTGGCCCCCGAGCTGCTGCGCAGCTTCTCCGAGTACCGCGTGCTGCTGTTCGGCGTGCTGATGGTGCTGATGATGATCTGGCGACCACGGGGGCTGATCCGCATCAGCCGTACCGGTGTGGTCCCGCGTAAAGGAGTGGCGCCATGAGCGACGAAATCATTCTGTCGGTCGACAACCTGATGATGCAGTTCGGTGGGATCAAGGCGCTCAGCGATGTCAGCCTGAAAGTGAAGCGCAACCAGATCTTCGCCCTGATCGGCCCCAACGGCGCCGGCAAGACCACCGTGTTCAACTGCCTGACCGGCTTCTACAAGGCCAGCGGCGGGCGCATCGAACTGAACGTGCGCGGCAACAGCACCAACGTCATCCAGCTGCTGGGCGAGCGTTTCCAGCCCGCCGACTTCGTGTCCCCCGCGCGTTTCGCCAACCGCATGTACTACAAGATGTTCGGCGGTACCCACCTGGTCAACCGGGCCGGGCTGGCGCGTACGTTCCAGAACATCCGCCTGTTCAAGGAAATGTCGGTGGTGGAGAACCTGCTGGTGGCCCAGCACATGTGGGTCAACCGCAACCTGCTGGCCGGGGTGCTCAACACCAAGGGCTACCGCCAGGCCGAGAGCGAAGCGCTGGACCATGCCTTCTACTGGCTGGAGGTGGTCGACCTGGTCGACTGCGCCAACCGCCTGGCCGGCGAGCTTTCCTATGGCCAGCAACGCCGCCTGGAGATCGCCCGGGCCATGTGCACGCGGCCCAAGATCATCTGCCTGGACGAACCGGCCGCCGGCCTCAACCCGCAGGAAACCGAGGCGCTCAGCCGCATGATCCGTGTGCTGCGCGACGAGCATGACATCACCGTGGTGCTGATCGAGCACGACATGGGCATGGTCATGAGCATCTCCGACCACATCGTCGTGCTCGACCACGGCAACGTGATCGCCGAAGGCGCGCCGCAGGATATCCGCCACAACCCGACGGTGATCGCCGCCTACCTGGGTGCCGACGAAGAGGAACTGGTATGACCGCACCCATTCTCGAACTGAAGGACCTCGAGGTGTTCTACGGGCCGATCCAGGCCCTGAAGAAAGTCTCGATGCACATCAACGAAGGCGAGACGGTGAGCCTGATCGGCGCCAATGGCGCGGGCAAGTCGACCTTGTTGATGTCGATCTTCGGCCAGCCCCGGGCGGCCTCCGGGCAGATTGTCTACCGTGGCACCGACATCACCCGCAAGTCGTCGCACTACATCGCCTCCAACGGTATCGCCCAGTCCCCCGAAGGGCGCCGGGTGTTCCCCGACATGACCGTCGAGGAGAACCTGATGATGGGCACCATCCCCATCGGCGACAAACATGCCGACGAGGACATGCAGCGCATGTTCTCGTTGTTCCCCAGGCTCAAGGAGCGGCGTAACCAGCGGGCGATGACCATGTCCGGTGGCGAGCAGCAGATGCTCGCCATCGCCCGGGCGTTGATGAGCCGGCCCAAGCTGTTGCTGCTCGACGAGCCATCGCTGGGGCTGGCGCCGATCGTGGTCAAGCAGATCTTCGCCACCCTGCGCGAGCTGGCGCAGAGCGGGATGACTATCTTCCTGGTGGAGCAGAACGCCAACCATGCGCTGAAGCTGTCGGACCGCGCCTATGTGATGGTCAACGGGCAGATCCGCATGACCGGTACCGGGCAGGAGCTGTTGGTCAACGAGGAGGTGCGTAACGCCTATCTGGGCGGGCACTGAGCTGGCAATCGCGGGGCAAGCCCGCTCCCACGAGTCAGCAGGCTCACTCGCCTTGGCAGACTCACAGCGTGGGAGCGGGCTTGCCCCGCGATGCTTTTTATGCTCAGCCACAGCATGTGGACAACTTGTCGCATATCTTTCTCGAAGCACTCTATAACCCCCTCGCAAGCCGTTGTTTCCACAGGTACAAAACTTTCCACGGATTATGTGGAACCGCCTGTGGAAAACATGGTGGCACCTCGCTGTACGCCTTTGTTTTCAAGGTCTTCAAGGGTCTGTACGTTTTTTGATCATGTACGCTTTGTGGTTGATTCAACGACTGTTTTTGCCTGCAGGAGGACGTGGCCACAGGGTGCGGATATCTGTGGATAACTCTGTGCAAAAACCTTGGACAGACTGCCGCAGGCGGCATGGTTGAAAGCGTTGCGCCATCACTGAGAGATTTCCACAGGACCTCGGCCGAGCAAAAGGTTCCGCGCAACCGACGAGTTGCCCCCAATCCGTGGGGAAAGGCTTGTGGATAAGGTGCGCATAGCTCTCTCAGGGCCATCTAGCACGGGGTCTTCAAGGCTTTGATCGTTTTTTGACCAGGCATTGAAACGGTTGTCGCCAGGGCGTGCGCCGGGCATGCTGCGAGGCCTGCAGCACGTAATCCACAGCCAAGGAGAAGAGCATGACATCCACCGTATTCATTACTGGCGCGACTTCCGGTTTCGGTGAGGCCACCGCCCGCCGTTTCGCCGAGGCCGGCTGGAAGCTGGTGCTCACGGGCCGTCGCCAGGAGCGCCTGGATGCCCTGCGCGCCGAGCTGTCGGCCAAGACCGAAGTGCACACCCTGGTGGTCGATGTGCGTGACCGCAAAGCCATGGAGGCGGCCATCGCCAGCCTGCCGCCGGCCTTCGACAAGCTGCAGGGCCTGGTCAACAACGCCGGCCTGGCGCTGGGTGTCGATGCCGCGCAGAACTGCAGCCTGGACGACTGGGAAACCATGGTCGACACCAACATCAAGGGCCTGATGTACACCACCCGCCTGCTGCTGCCACGCCTGATCGCCCACGGTCGCGGCGCGTCGATCCTCAACGTCGGCTCGGTGGCGGGCAACTACCCGTACCCAGGCGCCAACGTGTACGGCGGCACCAAGGCGTTCGTCGGCCAGTTCTCGCTGAGCCTGCGTTGTGACCTGCGCGGTACCGGGGTGCGGGTGAGCAACATCGAGCCAGGCCTGTGCGAGAGCGAGTTCTCGCTGGTGCGCTTCGGCGGCGACCAGGCCAAGTACGACGCCACCTATGCCGGTGCCGAGCCGATCCAGCCGCAGGACATCGCCGAAACCATCTTCTGGATCCTCAACCAGCCGGCGCACATCAACATCAACAGCCTCGAGCTGATGCCGGTGAGCCAGGACTGGGCAGGTTTCTCGATCGACCGCTCGGCCAAGGGCTGAGCCAATTGATAGGGGCCGCCTTGCGGCCCATTCGCGGGGCAAGCCGGCACTCACAGACTGTGGGAGCGGGCTTGCCCCGCGATTGCGTCAGTCCAGGCGCTGCAAACCTTCCAGGCAGGTCGCCAAGTGATAAGGCGTAGTCGAAGGCATGTCATGCCGGCTGACCGCGCCATTGCCATCCCGGCACTCATGCCAGCCGCCGTCATGCAGGAACTGCCCTTGCAGGGCCTGCAACTGCCCAAGCAATTTTTCAGCGCTGGCCGAGCGCAGTACCAGCGCCCGCAGATACTCCGCCTGGGCCCAGATCCGCTGGGTGGCGTCGAGCACCTTGCCGTCCACATCCAGCATCGCCAGCACCGCCGAATCCTTCACCCCGCACTGTTCGGCGTAGCCGAACGCACGGCTGATGGAGGCATGCAGCGGCGTGCCGCGCAGCAGCGGCGAACTGTCGAGCAGGTAGAACCATTCGAACTGATGGCCAGGCTCGAACCAGTTATCCACAGCCCCGCGCGGTTTCTCCAGCATCAGGCCGTGTTGCGCTTCTACGAATTGCGCCTGCAGGGCATCGCACAGTTGCAGCAACGCCTGGCGTACCGCTTCATCCTCACGTACCGCCAACACCTGCAGGAAAGCTTCGGCCAGGTGCATCTGTGGGTTCTGCAACGGGCCGCTGCCCAGGTCCGACCAGTCTTCACCCAGGCTGGCTTCGTAAAGGCCATCGTCACGAGCGAACTGCTCGGCCACCACTTCCAGTGCCGCATTGAGGGTGGCCTCTACCAGGCCTTCACCCACCTTGTCCCAGTAATGCGCGCAGGCAAACACGATGAAGGCGTGGGTATAGAGATCCTTGCGCCGGTCCAGCGGCTTGCCTTCGGCGTCGATGCTGTAGAACCAGCCGCCGTGTTCGGCGTCATGGAAGTGCTTTTGCAGCGAGCGGAACAGCGCCGCCGCGCGTTCGGCCGCGCCCGGTTGGTCGATACGGCTGCTGAACAGGTACAGCTGGCGCGCGCAGGCCATGGCGCGGTAGCGCTGTACCGGCAGCGGGCGGTGTTGGGCGTCCAGGGCTTCATAGGGCAGCGCCATCTCGGCGTTCCAGCCCGGGCCTTGCCACAGCGGCACGATGCGTTCGGCGAAGTGCTGTTGGAAACGGGTCAAAGCTAGGCGGGGGTCGGACATGCTGGCGCTCATGGACGGTCGGGCAGGGCGCCATGGTAGCAGACGGGGTTCAGGGTTGCTTGTGCCGGCCCTATCGCGGGGCAAGCCCGCTCCCACGTTGTACTGCGTGGGAGCGGGCTTGCCCCGCGATAAGGTCGTGAAGGCGAAATCAGTTCAGCCCGGGTTCCCCAACCCCTGCCAATGCCGCGCACCCACGAATATGAAGCGCAACTGCTGGGTGATCTTCTCCTGCGCCGTCATCGCCTGAGGGTTGCCCGGCTCCGGGCTGTCGATCAGTTCCGGCAGGGTGGCGAACACGGTCTTGACCACCAGGTCGGCCATCACCGCCAGGGCGGCGCTGTCCAGGTGCTGCCAGCGCGGCATGCGCGCAAGGTCGGTGGCCAGGTCGTTGCTGATGTCCTGGCGCAGGCGGGCGATGGCCTGGCGTACGGCTTGCGAGCCGCCGTACTGTTCGCGGGCCAGGAACAGGAACTGGGCGCGGTGGGCGGTGACCACATCGAGGAAGATGCGCACCGAGGCGTCGGTGATGCCACCCAGCTCGAATTCGTTGTGCCGCACCAGGCGGATGGTCTGGCGGAAGGTGGTGTCGATCTCGGCGACCAGGGCCAGGCCCAGGGTGTCCATGTCGGGGAAGTGACGGTAGAAGCCAGTGGGCACGATGCCGGCAGCCTTGGCCACTTCGCGCAGGCTGATGCTGCCAAAGCCACGGCCGCTCTCCATGAGCTGGCAGGCGGCGTCCAGCAGGGCCTGGCGGGTCTGTAGCTTCTGTTCGGCACGCGGCAGCATGGGGCGGGATTCTGTGGCTGTGAGGCCGGCCATTCTGGATAAAAAAACAAAGCCCGGTCAATGGACCGGGCTAGGAGGGGAGCAGATACAGCGGGGCGGTTTGTAGTTTTCGGTCATGGCGATCAGCTCACACGGCTGAGTTCGACCAGGCGATCCGAGCCACCTTCGGCGACGCGGTTGTTGCGTTCGATCAGACGATCCGAGCCACCTTCGGCGACGCGGTTGTTGCGTTCGA
>NZ_VZZR01000120.1:0-18149 GCF_009650555.1 Pseudomonas sp. EMN2 | reverse complement strand
TGGCCAAGACCAAAGTAGGCCGCCGTAAGGGCGGAAAGGTGACTATGCGTCGCCATCGCAAATGAATGCGCATACATCCATCAAAACCAACACACTAAGCCCCGAACCCGAACCCGAACCCGAACCCGAACCCGAACCCCCAAAAATGAATCTTTACTTAGCATCCTAATCAATGCTTTGACATTCCCTGCCTAGGCAGTAATATTTACACACAATTACCCGAGCAAACCCCGATGTCCCATTTCACCCCGGAAAACTTCCAGACCTGCGCCATCGGCATGCTGCTCGGCCGCGCCGCGATCCTCAAGGACCGCATCCTCGACTGGCACCTCGAAGCCCACGGCGTCACCTCCGCACAGTTCAAGGTGCTGATCATCGTCACCCAGTACCAGGTCGACACCCCGGCCGAGCTCTGCCGCTACCTGGGCCTGGACAGCGGCTCGATGACCCGCATGCTCGACCGCCTCGAGCAGAAAGGCCTGATCCTGCGCAACCGCTGCCCCGAAGACCGCCGCCAGGTGCGCCTGGCACTCAGCGCCGACGGCCAACGCCTGGCCGACCGCCTGCCCCAGGTCGGCGCGGCGGCGATGAACGAACTGGTCGGCGTGCTCCAGCCCGAGGAGCTGAAAACCCTCGAAAGCCTGCTCGCCAAGGTTCTGCTCAGCGCCGGCGACCCCCTGACGATCCGCCGCTTCGGCGATCGTTGATCCCTGTCACGCATTCTCCAAGGTATTGTCATGGCCACTCCCGCTGACACCTCCACCCCAGCTGCCGCGCCCGACAACACGCGTAAACGCAAGGCCTGGCTGCTGGGCCTGCTACTGCTGCTGATCCTCGCCGGGGCCGCCACCTGGGCCTGGTACAGCCTGGTCGGGCGCTGGCAGGAAAGCACCGATGACGCCTACGTCAGCGGCAACGTCGTGCAAATCACCCCTCTGGTCAGCGGCACCGTCACCAGCATCGGTGCCGATGACGGCGACCTGGTGCAGGCAGGGCAGGTGCTGCTGCAATTCGACCCGGCCGACAGCGAAGTGGCCCTGCAGTCCGCCGAGGCCAAGCTGGCGCGCAGCGTGCGCCAGGTGCGCGGGCTGTACAGCAACGTCGATGCGCTCAAGGCGCAAGTGGCAACCCGCCAGGCCGAGCTGCAGAAAGCCCAGCAAAACTACAACCGGCGCAAGGTGCTGGCCGACAGCGGCGCCATCGCCCAGGAAGAGATCGCCCACGCCCGTGACGACCTGGCCGTCGCCGAGGCCGCCGTCAACAGCGCGCGCCAGCAGCTCAACACCAGCACCGCGCTGATCGACGACACCGTGGTCTCGTCGCACCCGGAAGTGATGGCCGCCGCCGCTGACCTGCGCCAGGCCTACCTCGACCACGCCCGCACCACTCTGGTGGCGCCGGTCACCGGCTATGTGGCCAAACGCACCGTGCAACTGGGCCAGCGCCTGCAGCCGGGCACCGCGACCATGGCGGTGATCCCGCTGGATCAGGTGTGGATCGACGCCAACTTCAAAGAGACCCAGCTGCGCAACATGCGCATCGGCCAGCCGGTGCAGATCACTGCCGACCTGTACGGTAGCGAAGTGAAGTACAGCGGCACCGTCGACAGCCTCGGCGCTGGCACTGGCAGCGCCTTCGCCCTGCTGCCGGCGCAGAACGCCACCGGCAACTGGATCAAGATCGTCCAGCGGGTGCCGGTGCGTATCCACCTGAACCCCGAGCAGTTGAAAGACCACCCGCTGCGCATCGGCCTGTCCACCGTCGCCGAAGTCGACCTGCACGACCAAAGCGGCCCGGCCCTGGCCCAACAACCACCGCAGCAGGCCAGCTACAGCACCCAGGTGTATGACCGCCAGTTGGTCGAGGCCGACAACCTGATCGCCCGGTTGATCCACGACAACAGCGCCAGCGGCAAGACGGCGCAGCGATGAGCCAGGCGGCCCCCGCGCAGTTCACCCCGCCGAGCCTGCTGCTGACCACCATCGGCCTGTCGCTGGCAACCTTCATGCAGGTGCTCGACACCACCATCGCCAACGTGGCGCTGCCGACCATCTCCGGCAACCTCGGCGTGAGTTACGAGCAGGGCACCTGGGTGATCACCTCGTTTGCGGTGAGCAACGCCATCGCCTTGCCGCTCACCGGCTGGCTGAGCCGGCGCTTCGGTGAGGTCAAGCTGTTCCTCTGGGCCACCTTGCTGTTCGTGCTGGCGTCGTTCCTTTGCGGCGTCGCCCAGTCGATGCCCGAGCTGGTCGGGTTCCGCGTGTTGCAGGGCGTGGTCGCCGGGCCCCTGTACCCGATGACCCAGACCTTGCTGATTGCCGTGTACCCGCCGGCCAAGCGCGGCATGGCCCTGGCGTTGCTGGCGATGGTCACGGTGGTGGCGCCGATTGCAGGGCCGATACTCGGCGGCTGGATCACCGACAGCTACAGCTGGCCCTGGATCTTCTTCATCAACATCCCGATCGGCCTGTTCGCCGCCGCCGTGGTGCGCCAGCAGATGCGCGCGCGGCCGGTGGTCACCAGCCGTCAGCCGATGGACTACATCGGCCTGCTGACCTTGATCGTCGGTGTCGGTGCGTTGCAGGTGGTGTTGGACAAGGGCAACGACCTGGACTGGTTCGAGTCCTCGTTCATCGTCATCGGCACGCTGATCTCGGTGGTGTTCCTGGCGATCTTCATCATCTGGGAGCTCACCGACCGTCACCCGGTGGTCAACCTGCGTCTGTTCGTGCACCGCAACTTCCGCATCGGCACCATCGTGCTGGTGGGCGGCTACTCGGCGTTTTTCGGCATCAACCTGATCCTGCCGCAGTGGCTGCAGACGCAGATGGGCTATACCGCCACCTGGGCGGGCCTGGCGGTGGCGCCGATCGGCTTGCTGCCGGTGCTGATGTCGCCGTTCGTGGGCAAGTACGCGCACCGCTTCGACCTGCGCCTGCTGGCCGGCATCGCCTTCCTGGCCATCGGCACCAGTTGCTACATGCGCGCCGGCTTTACCAACGAAGTGGATTTCACCCATATCGCCCTGGTGCAGCTGTTCATGGGCATCGGCGTGGCGTTGTTCTTCATGCCGACCTTGAGCATCCTGCTGTCGGACCTGCCGCCGCAGCAGATCGCCGATGGCTCGGGCCTGGCCACCTTCCTGCGCACCCTGGGCGGCAGTTTCGCCGCGTCGCTGACGACCTGGATCTGGATCCGCCGCGCCGACCAGCACCACGCCTACCTGAGCGAGCACCTCAGCAGCTTCGACCCGGCCACCCGCCATGCCCTAGACCAGCTGGGCGGGGCCAACCCGCAGAGCTACGCGCAGCTGGAGCAGATGCTCAACGGCCAGGCCTACATGATGTCGACGGTGGACTACTTCACCCTGCTGACCTGGGTGTTCGCCGGCTTGATCCTGCTGGTGTGGCTGGCCAAGCCACCGTTCACTGCCAAGGCCGGCCCGGCTTCGGCGGGGCACTGAGCCGCCGAGGCCGGGGCAGGGGCATCACAGCGCCTGTGCCCCGGCCTTGGCCACTTCTGCATCCTGTCCGGACTTGACCCCCGACACGCCGATCGCGCCGACCACCTGGCCCTCCACCCTCAGCGGCACGCCGCCTTCCAGGCTGGTCAGCAACGGCGCGGTGACGAAGGCGGTGCGCCCATCGTTGACCATCTGCTCGTAGTCGCGCGATTCCCGGCAGCCCAGCGCCGCGGTGCGGGCTTTCTCCATGGCGATGTAGGCGCTGGCCGGGGCGCAGCCGTCCAGGCGCTCCAGGGCCAGCGGGTGGCCGCCGTCGTCGACCACGGCGATGGTCACCGGCCATTGCTGGGCCTGGGCGTGCTGGCGGGCGGCGGCGAGCAGCCGGGCGACGTCCGCCTGGTCGAGTACGGGTTTGCTATGCATGGGGTGCCTCCAGGGCGTCTTCGACAATTTCGATCCAGTGCCGTACCGGTGTGCGGCCGGCGCCATCAAGGTGGAGCTGGCAGCCGATATTGGCGGTGGCGATGATCGCAGGTTTTCCGCTTTCCAGGGCCGCCAGGCGGTTGTCGCGCAGCTGGCGCGACAGCGCCGGCTGGGTCAGCGAGTAGGTGCCCGCCGAGCCGCAGCACAGGTGGCCGTCGGGCACGCTGGTGAGGTGGAAACCCAGGCGGGTCAGCAGGCTTTCCACGGCACCGCCGAGTTTGAGGGCATGCTGCAAGGTGCAGGGGCAATGGAAGGCCAGGCGCTGCTCGGTGCACAGGCCCAACTGCTCCAGCGGCTCGGCCTGCAGCAGTTGCACCAGGTCGCGGGCCAGGGCGCTGACCCGGACAGCCTTGGCGGCGTAGCGCGCATCGTCCTTGAGCAGGTGGCCATAGTCGCGCACGAAGGCACCGCAGCCGCTGGCGGTTTGCACGATGGCTTCGGCGCCGGCTTCGATGGCCGGCCACCAGGCGTCGATGTTGTGGCGGGCGCGTTGCAGGCCCTGTGCCTGGGCATCCAGGTGATAGTCCACGGCGCCGCAGCAGCCGGCCTCGCGGGCCGGTTCGACGCTGATGCCGAGACGGTCCAGCAGGCGCGCGGTGGCGGCGTTGGTGTTGGGCGACAGGGCTTGCTGCACGCAGCCTTCGAGCAGCAGCACGCGGCGTGGATGGCGCGGCGCCGGGCGCTGGCCGGCGTCGTGCACCTGGGCCGGCAACTTGGCCTTGAGGCCGCTCGGCAGCAGCGGCCTGAGGCTTTGACCGACCTTGGCCAGGGCCTTGAACGCGGCCGGATGCGGCACTACGGCACGCAAGCCCTCGCGCAACAGACGCTGACCCAGCGGGCGCGGCACCTGTTGTTCGACCACGGCGCGGCCGATATCGAGCAGGTCGTGGTACCTGACCCCCGAGGGGCAGGTGCTCTCGCAATTGCGGCAGCTCAGGCAGCGGTCCAGGTGCAGTTGGGTGCTGGCGGTCACTGGCTCGCCTTCGAGCACCTGCTTGATCAGGTAGATACGCCCGCGCGGCCCGTCCAGCTCGTCGCCGAGCAATTGATAGGTGGGGCAGGTGGCCGTGCAGAAGCCGCAGTGCACGCAGGAACGCAGGATGCTTTCGGCCTCTTCAGCGCGGGGCAGCTGCTTGGCGGCATCGCTCAGGTGGGTTTGCATGGCGTGGCCTCACAGGTCCGGGTACAGGCGGCCAGGGTTGAAGATGCCCTGGGGGTCGAGTTGCCGTTTCAGTGCCTGGTGGTAGCGCATCAGCGCCGCCGGCAGCGGCGCCGTGCTGTCATCGCCGGGGGCATAGGCGGTGGCATGGCCGCCGACCTTGGCCACCTGCTCACGGATTACCTGCGCTGGCGCACTGGAGGTGAGCCAGCGTTGCGCGCCGCTCCAGTCGATCAACTGCCGCCCCGGAAGGTCGAGCAGGGCGCAGGTGCCGGGTACCGACAGACGCCACAGCGGCGCTGGGTCGTCGAAGAACGGCAGGCGCTGTTCGCGCAGGTCGTACCACAGCCGGTTGTCCACCGCGTCGCCACCCAGCCGCTCGCGGGCCGAACGCACCGAGCCTTCGCCACCCTCCAGGCGCAGGTACAGCGCTTCACCGTCATGGCAGGCAGCACTGATCGGCAGCGGCTGCTGGCCCCACTCGGCCAGTGCGGCCAAGGCCTGCCGGCTGTCGATCGGCAAACGCAGGCTCAGGCATTGGCGCGGCCGGGGCAGTACCTTAAGCGACACTTCGGTGAGCAGTCCCAGGCAGCCGAAGCTGCCGGCCATCAAGCGCGACACATCGTAGCCAGCGACGTTCTTCATCACCTCGCCGCCAAAGCGCAGCAGCTTGCCGTGGCCGGTGATCAGTCGCGTGCCAAGCACGTAGTCGCGCACCGCCCCGGCCCAGGGCCGCCGTGGCCCGGACAGCCCCGCCGCGACCATGCCGCCGAGCGTGGCCCCTGGCCCCAGGTGCGGCGGCTCGCAGGGCAGCATCTGCCCGGCCTGGTGCAGCGCTGCTTCAATTTCGCCTAGCGGCGTGCCGGCGCGGGCAGTGATGACCAGCTCGGTCGGGTCATAGCTGACGATGCCGTGGTGGCCCCGGGTGTCGACGATCTCGCCGGCCACCGGGCGCCCGAGCATGGCCTTGCTGTTGCCGCCCTGGATGCGCAGCGGGGTACCCAGGTTCAGCGCCTGGTTGACCTGTTCCAGCAGGTCCTGGCTGAGGTCGCGGCCCATCAGAAACGCTCCAGGTCGGGGAAGGGCAGTTGGCCGTGGTGCACGTGCAGCGCGCCGAACTCGGCGCAGCGGTGCAGGGTGGGGATGTTCTTGCCGGGGTTGAGCAGACCTTGCGGGTCGAAGGCGGCTTTCACCCCATGGAACAAGGTGATTTCGTCGCTGTTGAACTGGGCACACATCTGGTTGATCTTTTCGCGGCCCACCCCGTGCTCGCCGGTGATGCTGCCGCCCACCGCCACGCACAGTTCGAGGATCTTGCCACCGATGGCCTCGGCCCGTTCCAGCTCGCCGGACAGGTTGGCGTCGAACAGGATCAGCGGGTGCATGTTGCCGTCGCCGGCGTGGAACACGTTGGCCACCCGCAGGCCGTACTGCGCGGACAAATCGCTGATGCCTTTGAGCACCCGGGGCAGCTCGCGGCGTGGGATGGTGCCGTCCATGCAGTAGTAGTCCGGCGAAATGCGCCCCACCGCCGGGAAGGCGTTCTTGCGCCCGGCCCAGAAGCGCACCCGTTCGGCCTCGTCGCAGGCCAGGCGCACGTCGCGGGCGCCGGCCTTGCGCAGCAAGGCATCGACCCGCGCGCAATCGTCCTGCACGTCGGCTTCCACGCCGTCGAGTTCGCACAGCAGGATGGCTGCCGCGTCCACCGGGTAACCGGCGTGAATGAAGTCCTCGGCGGCGCGGATCGCCAGGTTGTCCATCATCTCCAGGCCGCCGGGGATGATGCCGGCGGCGATGATGTCGGCCACCGCGCGGCCGGCGTCCTCGACCGTGTCGAAACTGGCCAGCAGCACCCGCGCCACCTGGGGCTTGGGCAGCAGCTTGACGGTCACTTCGGTGACGATGCCAAGCATGCCCTCGGAGCCGGTGAACAGCGCCAGCAGGTCGAAACCCGGGCTGTCGAGGGCATCGCTGCCCAGTACCAGGCGCTCGCCCTCGACCGTAAGAATCTCTACCTTGAGCAGGTTGTGCACGGTCAGGCCGTACTTGAGGCAGTGCACCCCACCGGCGTTTTCGGCGACATTGCCGCCGATGGTGCAGGCAATCTGCGAGGACGGATCGGGCGCGTAGTACAGCCCGAAGGGGGCCGCTGCCTGGGAGATCGCCAGGTTGCGCACCCCAGGCTGGACCCGGGCAAAGCGCCCTTGCGGGTTGACTTCAAGGATGCGGTTGAAGCGCGCCATCACCAGCAGGATGCCCTGGCTCAGCGGCAGCGCGCCACCGGACAGCCCCGTGCCGGCGCCGCGTGCCACCACCGGCACGCCACGTTGGTGGCACAGTTGCAGCAATGCCTGCACCTGCTCCAGGCGCTCGGGCAGCACCACCAGCAGCGGCACCGTGCGGTAGGCCGACAGGCCGTCGCATTCGTAGGGCTTGAGGTCTTCGCTGCGGTGCAGGACCTCGAGGTCGGGCAGGGCGTCGCGCAGGGCCTGCAGCAGTGCGGGCTTGTCCACGGCCGGCAGCGGGCCATCGATGCGCTCGTCGTAAAGGATGTTCATGCGGCTCACTCGGCGGGATCAAGCAGCAAGCGTAGCGGCTGATGCGGGCGAAATTCGAAGAAATCACGCAAAACCCAGTCGTTCAGCTATACAAGACACAGTGCGATGCGGCGCAAGTACGCGCCTGGCAATGATTTATCGACACCACAAGGAGCAAGACCATGACTGAACAAGCCCTGATCGAAAGCGTGAACGTCGAAACCCTCACCAGCCTGCTGCAGGACGCCGGCCTGCGCGTCAACCGCAGCGAGCAGAACGGCCTGGTGCAACTGCTCAGTGCCAGCCAGGGAATCGGCTTTGCCGTGCGCCTGGGCAATCCGGCGGCGATCGAAGGGCAGTTCCTCGACTTCACCTTCAGCTGTGCGCTGCGCATCCAGGGCGAACTGCCCGAGGGCGTAGTGGAGCACTGGAGCACTTCACGGCGTTTCGCCCGTCTGTATCGGCAGGGCGAGTTCCTGGTGATGGAGCTTGATGTGTTGGTCAGTGACGGAGTGACTGGCAAGCACTTGCTCAACCACCTGCAGCTGTGGGATCGCCTGTTGCAGGAGTTCATTACCTACCTGCGCGATTTCAGCCGCCATGCCGCGCAAACCGAGCAGGTAGCAACGCAGAGCGCCTCGTGAAACGACGCAATACCTGATGAACAACTGCGCGTTGAGAGCCGGCTCTCAGCGCGCAGTTGCAGCTTGCTTCAACGCCCCAACGGCAGCGCCACACCGATCAGCGCGAACAACCCGCCGCAGCACCTGTTGAAGCCCTTGCCGCCCTTGCTGAGCCAAGGCCGGATGCGATAGGCCAATCGCGCCAGCAGGTATTCGACCACGAACTCCACACTGGCGAAGGTCGCCGCCATCACCACGAACTGCAGCGCCAGGCCGCGTTGTGGGTCGATGAATTGTGGCAGGAAGGCGCCATAGAACAGCAGCACCTTGGGGTTGGCCATGGCCGACAGAAAGCCTTGGCGGAACAAGCCGGCATTGCCCAACCGGGCGCTGCCCGCGCTCAGTTCGAGGTGCAGCGCCGGGGTGCGCCACAGTTGGATGCCCAGCCACACCAGGTAGGCGCCGCCGACCCATTTGAGCACCGTCAGCACCTGGGCCGAGGCCTGCAGCAGGGCGCTCAGGCCGAACATGGCCAGGGCGATCAGGGCGCTGAAGCCGAACACCCCGCCGACGATGGTGAACAGCGTGCGCCGCGCGCCGTACAACGCGCCGTGGGTCAGCGCCAGCAGGCTGTTGGGGCCTGGGGTCAGCGACAGGCCGATGCTGGCGAGCAGGTAGATAAGCCAGGTGTCGAGTGCCATTGGGGTATGCCTTGTAGGTTTGCAGGGCGCCAGTGTAGGGCCGAGCAGGTGGCTTTTAAGGGTATGATCCGGACATCTGACGGTAATATCTGGACATTCTGCATGACCCCCGACTTGCGCCTGCTGATCCTGCCCGTGCCGGAGTTCGCCTTGCTGCCGTTTGGCGCCTTCCTCGACAAGCTGCGCTTCTCCGCCGACGACGAGGACTACAGCCGCCAGCGCTATTGCCGCTGGACCGTGCTGGGGCTGGACGCGGCCCCCGTGGTATCCAGCAGTGGCGCGGTGGTGCAGGTCGAAGTCAGTGTCGAACAGGTGGTTTGGCGCGATTACGACTACCTGGTGCTGTTTGGCGGGCGCAGTGCGGGGGCAACGGTTGCGCTGGCCCCGCGTTACCGGGATGTGTTGAAACAGGCGGTGAAGGCGGGGGTGAAGCTGGTGGGCGTCGACAATGGGGTGTTTCTGCTGGCTGCCTGCGGTGTGCTGGACGGGCACAAGGTGGTGGTGCACTGGCGCCACGAGGCCGAGTTTCGTGCCGCATTCCCCAGGGTGCAGGTACTGACCGAGCAGCTGTATTGCATGGACGGTAGCCGTATCACCTGCGCAGGAGGGACTGCCGCCATCGACCTGGCAGTGGAACTGATCGCCCGCGCCAGTGGCCGGGCCCGTGCGCTCAAGGGCCTGGCCGACATGCTGGTGGACGAGAGCCGCGACAGCCGTCATGCCCTGCGCTCGCTGGATGCAGGGCCGGGGCATGGGCGCCAGGTGCAGCGGGCCACGGCGTTGATGCGCCATCACCTGGCATCGGGGCTTTCGGTCGAGCAACTGGCAGCGCAGCTCGGCATCAGCCGGCGTCAGCTCGACCGCCAGTTCCAGGCCAGCCATGGCATGAGTGCCAAGGCCTGGTGGTTGGAACTGCGGCTGCAGCAGGCGCGCTGGCGGTTGGTCAATGGCAGCCACAGCCTGGCGCAGATTGCCGAGGAGGTGGGATTGGGGGATGGGAGTTACCTGGGCAAGTGGGTGCGGCGGCGGTTTGGTTGTACGGCTTTGGCATTGCGCAGCAGCCGCGCGACGGATTAGCAGACGAGGTTGCTGCGCGTTCAGTGTAGGAGCGGCCTTGTGCCGCGAAAGGGCCGCAAAGCGGCCCCAGCAATCTTCACCCTATGCGCGATAGCCGGGGCCGCTACGCAGCCCTTTCGCGGCACAAGGCCGCTCCTACAGGTGCCTCACCGAGTCGCGGATCAACGCGCACCACCCGCCCCACGCTCGCGCAACGCCTTGGCCACTTGCGCCTCGATGGCGTAGGCCGGCCCCTCCAGCTCATCGTAATTGCGGGTATAGCGCCGGGCGAATTCCTCCACCCCCAGCTCCTGGTACTGCTGCACGTGCTTGAGCTCGTGGGCCCACAGCGCCACGTTGTCCTCGGCATCGGCCGCGCGGCGGAAAATCACCGTATCGATCAAGGTCACGGCGTTCACATCGGGGTTCTGCAGCATGGCGTTGGCGGCGCTGACCTGCTGCTCATCGCCGACCTGGTAGCGCACCGTGTCGAGCACGGCGAAGTCGTACCAGGTTTCGAGCTGGGCACGGATATGCAGCGGGATCGGCTGGGTGCCTCGGTTGGTGGCGTCATCGCGGGCCTGGCGCAGGGCGAACACCAGGCTGGCGGTGGCCATGCGTTCGACATCCTGCAGCACCTGACCACCCTGATTGGGGTCGAGCGGGGCGCAGAAGCACACCACCAGGCACACCTGGTATTGCCCTGTGGGGCAGCTTTGCTGGGCCACGGCGGGGAGTGCGAGCAGCAGGCCGAGCAGCGAGCTAGCAATCTTCATCGAACACCTTGCCGACCAGCGCGCGGCTGGCCTCCAGCACTTGTTCCTGCACCTGTTCGCTGGCGAGCATGCGCCCGACCACCAGCGCGCCGACGCACTGGCTGAGCAGCGCCCAGGCCAGTTGCGGGTCCTTGAGGGTGTCGCTCCAGGCCCGGTGCAGTTCCACCAGCCAGTGCTCGGCCTCCTCGCGCACCGGGCGTTCGGCACGGGCGATCTCCACGCCCAGTGGCGGCAGCGGGCAGCCACCTTCGGCGTTGTGCAGGTGGGCGAGGGTCAGGTACTGCTCGAGCAGGCGCTTGAGCCGCGCGCGGTCGGTGCCGCGGTTGGCCTGGCGCGCCAGCGGGCTGTTGCACAGCTCGCGGCGGACCACTTCGGTGAACAGGTCGTCCTTGGACGGGAAATGGTTGTAGAACGCGCCGCCGGTCAGGCCGATGGCCTTCATCAACCCGGCCACGCCGGTGCTGGCGAAGCCGCCGCGCTTGGCCAGCGCGCCGCTGCTGGCCAGCAGTTTCTCGCGGGTCTGTTGCTTGTGTTCGGTGGAGTAGCGCATGCACAGGACCTCGTTGCGCTGGCTTGACGGTGGCGTGATCGTAGCATAGCGTTCGTTTACTAAACGATCATTCATCAATGGAGAGGTCCATGGCAGAACAACAAAAGGTCGTGCTGGTGATCGGTGCGGGGGATGCCACCGGCGGCGAAATCGCCAAGCGCTTCGCCCGCGAGGGCTACACCGCTTGCGTGACCCGGCGCCAGGCCGAGAAACTGCAGCCGTTGCTGGACGAAATCCGCGCCGCAGGCGGCCAGGCCCATGGCTTTGGCTCGGATGCGCGTAAGGAAGAGGAGGTGGTCGAGCTGGTCGAGACCATCGAGCGCGATATCGGCCCGATCGAGGCGTTTGTCTTCAATATCGGCGCCAATGTGCCCTGCAGCATTCTCGATGAAACACCGCGCAAGTACTTCAAGATCTGGGAGATGGCCTGCTTCGCCGGCTTCCTTACCGCGCAAGCTGTGGCACGGCGCATGGTCCAGCGCGAGCGCGGCACGATCCTGTTTACCGGCGCCACTGCCGGCACTCGCGGCGCCGCCGGCTTCGCGGCCTTCGCCGGGGCCAAGCATGGCCTGCGCGCCCTGGCCCAGAGCATGGCGCGGGAGCTGGGGCCACGGAACATCCATGTCGCCCATGTGGTGGTCGATGGTGCCATCGACACCGCCTTCATCCGTGACAGCTTCCCTGAACGTTATGCGCTGAAAGACCAGGACGGCATCCTCGATCCTGCGCATATCGCCGACAGCTACTGGTTCCTGCATGCCCAGCCGCGTGATGCCTGGACCTTCGAGCTGGACCTGCGGCCATGGATCGAACGCTGGTAACCCCCTCCCTGACAAAAGGACTGCCATATGAGCAAGACCGTTGAGTTCTATTTCGACCTGGGCAGCCCGGCCAGTTACCTGGCCTGGACCCAGCTCCCCGCACTGTGCGCGCGCCACGATGCGCAGCTGCTGTACCGACCGATTCTGCTGGGCGGGGTGTTTCAGGCCACCGGCAACGCTTCGCCGGTGATGGTGCCGGCCAAGGGGCGCTACATGTTCACCGACCTCAAGCGCTTTGCCGACCGCTATGGCGTGCCGTTTGGCCTGCCGCCGGGGTTTCCGGCCAACACTCTGAACCTGATGCGCGGTGTCATGGGCACGCAATTGCAGGCACCGGAGCGTTTCGAGGCGTTGCTCAAGGTGCTGTTCGAGGGCTGGTGGGGGCAGCAGCGCAACCTGTCGGATCCCGCCGTGCTGGCGGCGACGTTGCAGGAGGGTGGTTTCGACCCTGAGGCGCTTCAGGGGCTGGCTGCACAGGACGAGGTCAAGCAGGCCCTGAAGGAGGCCACCGGGCAGGCCGTGGCCCGCGGTGTGTTCGGTGCGCCGACCTGCTTTGTCGGTGAGCAGATGTTCTTCGGCCAGGACCGTCTGGACTTTGTCGAGCAGGCCTTGGCGCGCTAGACCAGTAATTGCTCGATACGCTGGCGTTCCCACAGGCTCAGGTGGTCGACGGGGTTGGTGCCGTAGCGGTGCCAATCCTCAAGCGCGCCCTGGCGCCCGTCGGGGCTTGCGCACTGGCTGCAATGAGCCAGGCCTTCGTCGTCCAGGGCCAGGCTCAAGCGCCAGCCATCGATGCACACGGCCACCTCTGCGGACCGGGCGATGATCTCCAGCGGCGCAACGCCGAGGGCGGCGTCGCGCAGGCACTGGTAGGCCTCACGGCTGCTGACCAGGGGCATCACGCGATCAGAAGTTCGCCGGGGTGTTGGCGCTGATGATCTCGGCCTCGTCCGGGCCGATATTCTTGAAGCTGTGGGCGAGGGTAGTGGGGATGTAGTAGCCGTCGCCGGCGTTAAGGATGCTCACCTGGCCGTCGACCCACAGTTCCATGGTGCCGCGGGTAACCAGGCCGCACTCTTCGCCTTCGGCATGCACGATCGGCTCGCCGGAATCGGCACCGGGTGCATACAGCTCGCGCAGCATGCGCATCTGTCGGCCTTCGACGCTGGCGCCGACCAGCAGCATGCGCAGGCCGTTGCGGCCCAGGTCGGGCTGTTCGCCGCCGCGGAACACGAAGCGTTCTTCGCGCACCGGCTCGTCGAAACTGAAAAACTCCGCCAAGGACATGGGGATGCCTTCGAGCAGTTTTTTCAGGGAGCTGACCGAGGGGCTGACGCGGTTCTGTTCGATCTGCGAGATCGTCGAATTGGTCAGGCCGCTGCGACGGGCCAGTTCCCGTTGCGAGAGGTTGTTGCGTTCACGCACCAGTTTGAGTCGTGTCCCCGTGTCCATAGCCGCCTTGTTTGCAGAGGTGTAAAAAATAATGGGCGACGCATTAAAACACACTCTGCCTGCCTTGCGCGCTGTGCGTGTCAGTGGCGTTTGTCGGCAGGTGCGGGCCATAGCCCGACCAGCAACAGCAAGGCGGCCACGGCCAGGAACGGCATGCGCGGATCGACGGCATACACCAGCGTGCCGGCCAAGGGCCCGATCACCGCGCCCATGCCCTGGGCGGCGCCGACGGAGCCTGCGGTAGCACCCTGTTCCGAGGCGTGCATGGCATTGGCCGCCATGGCCGAAAAGGCCGGGAAGACGAAGCCCATGCCGAATGCGGCAATGAAGAACGCCGCCCACAGCCAGGGCGCACTGGCGGCAAAGGACGCAGCAGCGAAGCCCAGCCCGGAAACGCTGGCACCCACGCGGATCATCTTCAGCGGTGGCCATTCGAGCTGGCGCAGCAGCACCTGCGCCAGCATCAGCGCCACGCCCACGCTGGTCAGCGCCACACCGGCCGCCTGGGCGGCCTCGCCTGCAGCCAGTTGCAGGCGGTCGAGGGCGAAGAAGCCAACGGTGATCTGCGACACGGTCACGCTGAGCATGGCGCTGAAGGCCACCAGCAGTGGCCGGCGCAGGCGTGGGTCGGACAGCCGCACCGGGCTTGGCGCATGGCGCTGGGGCAGTGGCTGTGGCTTGAGTTTGAACAGCAGCACCACGAACGCCGTGGCCGGCAGCACCGACAGCACGTAGAACGGCAGGCTCAGGCTGTAGCGCGACAGCATTGCCGCCAAGGCCGGGCCGAGCACCAGGCCGACCGCGTTGGCGGCGCCCAGCGAGGCCATGGCCCGGGCCCGGCGCTGCGGTTCGACATGGTCGGCGATCAGTGCATTGCCGGCCACTGGCAGCGCCGCGTAGAAGGCGCCGATCAGGCCGCGGGTCAGCATGAGGCCGATGAACGCCAGGGTGGCCCCGGGCAGCCAGCGCAGGGCGCCGTCGATGAACAGGCACAGCAGCCAGTAGGCCAGGGTGAACCCGGCGCTGCCCAACAGCAGCACACGGCGCCGGCCGAGGCGATCGGCGGCGCGGCCCCAGGGACGGGCCAGCAGCACCCAGACCACGCCGGCCACGGTGACCGCCGCACCGGCCTGCCAGGTGGCCATGCCCAGCAGGCGGGCGATCGGGCCGATCAGGGCAACGAAGGCCATCATCGACAGGGTGCAGGCCATGTTGACCAGCAGCAGTGGGCGCAGGTCGAGGGTGCTGGCCGGGGTGAGGGTGGCAGGGTCCTTTGCGACGTTCATGGGCAGTCCGGGGCAAATCAGCGAAATGAGCGCCGATGTTAGTAATAATTATTTACAGCTGTCGACCCCGCGCGCCTGTCGGTGCTCATTCACCCCGGCGCAACGGGCCTGGCCACATGCTACGCAACACGCCGTCGCGGCGCACCAGGGCATGCATCAGCGCCGCGCCCAAGTGCACCAGCACAGTGGCGAACAACAGGTAGCCGGCCCAGCCGTGGGCCTGGCGCAGCGCAGCGTACAGTTGCAGGTCGTGGGGGGCGATGGCTGGTAACTGCAGCGGGCGTGGATAGCCGCCCGCCGAAAGCATCGCCCAGCCCAGCAGCGGCATGGCCAGCATCAGGGCGTACAGCAGCAGGTGCGAGGCGCCGGCGGCCAGGCGTTGAATGGCGGGCAGGTCGCGCGGCAGCGGCGGGTGAGGCAGGCTCAGGCGCAGGGTGATACGCAGTAGCACCAGCACCAGCAGGGCCAGTCCGGTGGCCTTGTGCAGTTCGACCATCAATGGATGATGGGTGGACAGGTCGCTGACCATGCTCACGCCGATGAACAACATGGCCAGGATCAGCACCGCCATCAGCCAGTGCACCAGGCGGGCCAGGGGGTGGAAAGCGGCGGGGGTCATGGGCGGGCTCCTTCGCTCAGGGCTTCATGGCTGCGGCGGTTGAACGACACCGAGTAGGCCGCCGAGCGGGCGGCGAGGATCGGGTCGTCGGACGCTTCGATGCCGTGGGGCAGGATCAATGGGTCGAAGTTGAGGTCGCGGCACGCTCCCTGTTCGGGGCCGTCCACCTGCTCCAGCACCAGGGTGCCGGCGTCGATGCTGCGCCGCTCGCTGGGCCAGGGGCGGGCCGGGTCGTTGACCGGGTCGCCGGGTTCGGCCAGGGTCAGGCGCAGGGTCCAGCGCAACGGGCCTTGAGCCATGCGCTGGGCGAGGTCGTGCTGGAGGAATTGCTTGTCATCGACCTGGGCGGGCAGGGCGGCGAACGGCGTCTGTGGCTCCAGCGTCCAGCGCACCGGGTGCTTGTTGCCGTGGTCGTCGATCAGGCGGAAGGCGTTGATGCTGTTGTAGGCGGTACTGGCAAAGCTGTCGCTGGGTTTGTAGGCCGCCGCCCATTGGCGGAACGCCGCGCTTTCAGGGTGGGCGGCAAAGAATGCCTGGAGCCTGGCCGGGTCGGGCTTGCCGGTGGCCGCAACCGGGGTGCTGGCCAGCACTTGGTCATAGAAGGCTTCGGGCGTGCTGACCGCCAGCACTGGCGGGTTGTTCATGCCGGTACGCCAGACCTGGCCGTCATCGCTGGCGAGCTCGATGGCCAGGCTGCGCACCGGTACCGCGGTGTCCGGGGCGAACGGGTTGGCACCGCCGATGGCGAAGCGGCCGATCACCGGCACCTTCTGCTGGCTGAACACCCGGGCCGTGGAAAACGCCGTGGCCTGGCCGCTGCTTTGGAAGTAACCGCTGACGCACAGGCCCTTGGCGTGGTTTTTCCGGTAGCCCGGGTGATGGCCGGCCTGGGCTTCAAAGGTGTCGATGATGCGCTGGGGCGTGAGCCTGGCGGCGCCGATCCAGCCAGCGGCATAGGCGAAGCCCGCGCCGAGGGCGGCCAGCGTGATGCCGATGGCGGTTAGGCGCAGGGCTTTGGCGGGGCCGTGCAAGGGTGTGTTCATGGGGCGATCCGGTGGCGGTGAATGAGCCGGTACGACGGGCGGCCCAGTCTTTTATTCCGGATCAGGGAATAGATTTTCCCTTGCGCCGTCTGCCTCTTACACTGACTGCCCAATGGGGCCTGGAACCCGACCATGCACGACCTGGACGATCATCAATGGCGCGAGCTGCTGCAGCGCCTGCGCCGCTTCGCCCTGTGGCTGACCCGCGAAGCCAGCAGCGCCGACGACCTGGTCCAGGCCACGGTCGAGCGCGCCCTCAGCCGGCGCGCCCAGCAGCGCGAGATGGACAGCCTGCGGCCTTGGCTGTTCACCATCCTTTACCGGCTGTTTCTCGACGGCAAACGCCGCGAACGCCTGCATACGCGCTGGCTGGCCTGGTTCGGTCGCAGCCAGGCTGAGGAGCCGCTGGGCGGTGATACCGAGAGCATCGTGCTGGCCCAGGCCGACTTGAAGGCGTTCGCGCGGCTGTCGGCCGAGCAACGGGCGTTGCTGTTGCTGGTCAGCGTCGAGGGTTTGAGCTACAAGGAGGCCGCCGAAACCCTGGGTATTCCCATCGGCACGGTGATGTCGCGCCTGTCGCGCGCCCGCGCCGCCTTGCGTGAACTGACCGAGGGCAACCCGGCGCCAACGTCCCTGCGGAGACTCAAATGACCCGTCTGATCCCCACCGAGCATGAGCTGCATGCCTACATTGACGAACGCCTGACGCCTGAGCGCCGGGCGGAAGTGGCGGCCTGGCTGGCAGCCAACCCGCAGGAAGCGGCGCGGATCGAGGCCTGGCGCAACGATGCTCGGCGTCTGCGGGCGGCTTTGGCGGGGTTTGCAGAGCGTCCCGTCGACCCTGAACTGGATCTTGCCCCGCTGCGTCGTCGCCTGCGCCAGCGCCGGCAGCGGCGGTTGGCCTCGGCGGCGGTGCTGGTGCTGGCGGTGGGGTTGGGTGGGCTGGGGGGCTGGCAGGCGCGGGAGGCAACGCTGGTAGTCGCTGGGTTGCCCATGGCCGATGCGGTGCAGGCGCACCGGATGTTTGCCGAGGCGTCCGCGCTCGATATCCAGGCGAGTGATCCGGGGCGGTTGCAGGCTTGGCTGGGGCGGCACTTCAATCGGGTCGGGCAGTTGCCTGATCTGAGCGGGTATGGCTTCCAGCCGGTGGGGGCGCGGTTGTTGAGCAATGAGGTGGGGCCGGCGGCGTTGCTGGTGTTCGAGGATGGGCAGGGGCAGCGGGTCAGTCTGTTCTTGCGTTCGCCGGGGGAGCGGTTTGAGCGGATGCCTAGTGGGCAGCGGACCGATGGGGGGCTGGAGGCGCGGTATTGGTCCCATGGGGACTACAACTTTGCGTTGGTCAGTGCGGTGGATGATGGTCGGGGGGAGGCGTTGCGGCGGGCTTTGGATCTGAGTTTGTGAGTTGGTTGCTGGTTGCTGGTTGCTGGTTGCTGGTTGCTGGTTTTTGGGTGTTGGGTGTTGGTTTTGAGTTTTATATGCGCATTCATTTGTGATGTCGACGCGTAGTCACCTTTCCGCCCTTACGGCGGCCTACTTTGGTCTTGGCCAAAGTAGGCAAAGCCGCTCGCTCCCATCATACGG